>JANYLL010000102.1 GCA_025357895.1 Ignavibacteriota bacterium | reverse complement strand
TATAACCGCGTAAATACCCCAAACCAAGTTGGTCGAGTGTTTTTAGGTTGGTATCAAGCGGTGTCTTTAATGAATCCTTCACCGTATCCTGCCATCTTGCATGTTGAATACGGCGAGCTTCTTTAATTAAATATTCATTTGAACTGGAAGACGATTTTCCACAGTTTAATGAATCTTCTGAATACCGACAAATTGTTACTACTGCATTCCAATCAGGCATAGTATTTGACGTGTCGCTAAAATTTTCATAAATTGCTGCCAATTGAAAAACATCACCACAAAAATATTGATGATCTGGATTTAGGTTTAATACAGATTTTAACCACATTTTATATTCTTTCCAAACATAAGCGGAATCTCCACCAGGTGGTTGACCTATGCCTGCAAGACCTTGAGCAGCGCTTGTAATCTCGGAGAATTCACCCCGTGAATTAGACTGCAAAGCACATTGCTCAATATAATACTTTAATGAGTCGTAACCCCAGCGATATTTACCGTAATAAACGTAGGAATTACCCCGTCCAGCCAAGGCATCACAGTCTACGGAAGACAAGGTGTCAATAACTATTGGGGTTTTCGGATGTGCAATAGTCTGAAAAATACCATTTGTATCATTTGAAAAAGCTATCCCAACAGTTGGGTATTTCTTATTTAACATTACTTTAGAATTGCCTTGCTCGTCCCGCCCAACTATTGGTCCATTCAAAGGAGATGATATATAAACAACTTCAATATCTTTCTTGTAATAGATATCCATATTATTTTCTTTGACAAAATAAGACCAATTCTCCCCTGCATCTGTTGACTTATATGAGTAGGTATTTCCCGGACAACTTGCCCAACCTATAAGTGAATCTTTGAATGTAAAATTTGAGGGGGAAACTGAATTACAAGTCGGATCAGGCTCATAAGTTACGGGATGCCAGCTCTTTCCTGCGTCCATTGTTTTCATCCCTTGGTTTCCTATTCCGACGAATCCAATTTCAGGTATTGGCTGGTATGGAGAAGAATAAATACTTAATACCCCAGAGGGGAAATTAAATATTTTATGCCATTGAGCAAATACTGAACTCGTGCAGCAACATAACACTCCTGCAATTAAAAAAATGATAATGGAGAATTTCGTGCGGTACATATCGAGAATGAACACAAAGATTGGGGAAAGAACTCTCTTTATTTGCTGAAATAAAAAATCACATCATCTTCATAAACTCCCCAAAAAGGTAATCGCTTTCATGCGGACCGGGAGAGGCTTCGGGGTGGTATTGGACGGCGAAGATGGGGAGTTCTTTATGTCGGAAACCTTCGACCGTGTTATCATTGAGATTCAGATACGTCAATTCACAGCTATCGGGCATAGTATCCCACTTCACGCAGAATCCGTGATTTTGTGAAGTGATCTCGATCTTCCCTGTTCTCAGATTTTTCACGGGATGATTCGCGCCGCGATGACCGAATTTTAGTTTATACGTCTCGCCTCCGAATGCAAGCGAGAGAAGCTGGTTGCCGAGGCAAATTCCGAAGACGGGATATTTTTCGGATGTGACAAGCTGCTTCACCGTCTCGATGCCATCTTTGACTGCGTCGGGATCGCCGGGACCATTGGATAGAAATACTCCGTCAGGATTCCGGTCCTGGATTTCATCGAAGGTAACCGTGGATGGCATAACGGTAAGCCTCGCACCGTGATCGTGCAGTTTATGCAGAATATTTTGCTTGATGCCGTAATCTATTACGACAACATGCGGAGCCTTATTATCTTTTGCTGCCATCTCATACGGCTTTGGAGTGGTCACGCCTTTAGTCAGATCAAGACCTGTCATCACAGGAATTTTGCGAGTCGCTTCGAGAAGTTTGGAATTAGAAATATCTTCGGTCGATACTATTCCGCGAAGTGCGCCTTCGGTGCGCAAGATGCGGACAAGTTTGCGGGTATCAATTCCTTCGATAGCAAGAATATTATTTTCTTCAAGAAATTTGCTGATGCTTTGCGTCGAGCGCCAGTTCGAATATTCTTCGGCAAGCTCGCGAATAATAAATCCGCTGACAAATGGCTTGATGCTTTCGAGGTCATCGTTATTCGCTCCGTAATTTCCGATGAGCGGATTTGTCATTGTTACGATCTGTCCTGCATACGACGGATCGGTCAGGATCTCCTGATAGCCGGTGATGCTTGTCGTAAAGACGACTTCTCCGCCGGTGCGCAATCTATCGGAAGCACCGAAAGCTGTTCCGGTAAAGACAACTCCGTTCTCTAATATCAGCCGTGCTTGTTTTTTCACTGGTAAATTCTACTTATAAAAAAGGCTCCTTATTGGGAGCCTTTAGATTTCAATTCACTGCCAACTCTCTCTTCTCCCTCGGCAAAAATACTTTTGCCATTTCAAATCCTCCGAAGAGTACTGCCGTAAAAGATAGATCGGATATTAAGCTATTCTTATAAAATGGCAATGCCATGGTGTAGCTTTGAATTAGGCCGCCGATCGTATGCGGGTAGAGCGTCGTATAGAACGGCCACCATGCAAAATTCGTGATCAGGAAAAATGCCAGCGATCCGCCAAGCGTTACTACGATATACCGCAGAAACGATGGTTTCGTTGAATAAAATCTTCCGATAACAAATGCAAGAATAAAAGAGCCATAGACGACTATCATATATGGCGTATCGTAAAAGCCGATGATGGCATCAGTGATGATCATTGCAATAAGCGGTACGAAAAGTGCAAAGCGGCTGCGATTCACGTCTATAACTTTAACGCAGTTATTGCATCGGCTATCTTTGCGGGAGCGTACCTGAATCGCAGCCGCTTTGCACTTTTCGTACCGCTTATTGCAATGATCATCACTGATGCCATCATCGG
>JANYLL010000080.1 GCA_025357895.1 Ignavibacteriota bacterium | reverse complement strand
CTAATGATAGCTGCCGATCATGGAAGCAGGTATTGACACCTTCTCAAGCAGGTATAATAGAATATCTCTCATTCGGGGATCAAAATATAGGCACAATTGTCACAACCAGCTTCGGCAGAAATTATATAACAAAAGATGGTGGCAATACATGGATTGCTGCTCTGTACGGAATTAATCTTGCAATTGGTCCCCATTATTTTATTGCCCCCGGAACAGTTTCTTTCGATACGGGGAAAACATGGAAAGGCTTTTTTACTTCGAATGAAGTATCCATAGCTATAGGGAAAGACAATAAAGGTCATGGATTTTGCTCAGGGTTTAATTCATTTTATGCTTCGTATGATTCGGGTGTAACATGGATAAGACATGCTGTTCCGAATCTTGATTATGAATGCTGGTCAATATCCGGTTACAGTTCTTGCCATGATTCAGTTATTTATATCGCTAATGAAGATGCAACAGGTATTGAAAATCCGAAATGGATTTTTTCCCATAATCATGAATGCGATCTTTTCGTTTCCAGAGATGGAGGTAAATCATTTCAGTCGTATTATAAACCTACATCTGCCTCTCGTAGGCTGACAGGAACAGTTGTTGCTGCGAAACACGGAGTAGCTTATGCAGCTACGTATTCCGGAGTTATCATGACAACAGATTATGGAGTTACATGGACGGATATAGGAGGACCTCCGGGTATTCTGCATAGTTTCAGTCTTGCAATAATAGATGACAGTACGCTTGTAACTCTCGATAGCACAGGAAGTATTTGGATGTGTAATAACATCCCGCTGCCAAAACGAGTTATTTATCGTCCGATTACAAAAGGTTTTACATTATCAAGTATTACAAGTTGCGATTCGGGTAAAGGAATCTTGACGTTGCAACATAGTTTTTGCTCACCTCTTATTATAACAAAGCTAACGCCCCTTTCCTCGAATTCACCGAAGTTTGTAGTTAAAGGAGTTACGCTTCCGGATACAATAGATCAGACAAAAACGTTTACGGTACCCGTAAGTTTTCAACCGAATAAATCTTACGGGACCTTCAAGGGCGGCGTTAAAGTCCACGGATATTACCTCGATGAAGGCGATTCGATTTTTATCGATACAACAATTTTCTTCTCAGCAATATCAACGCCTGTTCCTCCAAATTTTATATCATCATCTAACTATCTTGCTTTCGATACTCTTTCCACCTGCGCACTGCCGCAAGATACAACAGTGACGCTGACCAATAAAGGCTGTGATACGCTGCAGATCATCTCCGGTCCCGGAGCATTAGCTGCGGAGTTTTCGCTTGTTACCTCGTTATCTTTTCCTCTTAAACTTCCGCCTGATAGTTCGATCACGATCAAATTCCGTTTTAAGCCCAGCGGTACAGGTTTTTTTTCTACACGAGCAACCTTCACAGCCGAGCAGCAAACGCTTACGCAGGATATTTTTATTACTTTGCAAGGCGAAGGAGAGAAAGATGTCGGTATTTTGAGCTACACTCCAAAACAATTCAGCTTTCCGAGCATCAGCATCTGCAATCATGATTCAGCAAGCGGCTTCGTTGCGAATATAGGATGCGATTCGATGAATCTTGATCCAACGACGATCTTTGGGAATACGGATTTTAAGCTGACAGCTAACAGCTTACAGCTGACAGTAAAGCCTAAGGATACCATTTATTATAAAGTGTATCTCAATCCAGCACAGAAAGGGTTACGGCAAGGGTATCTTGTACTGAACTCGAATGACGGAGTGAAATCGAGACGGGATACGATTCCATTTACTGTTACCGTCTCTGATGGTACGCGGATACTTGCAAAGAATATCAGCGCCGTTGATTTTGGCAGTATATCTGTCTGTGATGAAAAAGATACGCTCGTTACACTTCGGAATACGGGATGTGATACCCTTTTCATTTCAGGATATAATCTATCGGGCGCAGGATTCGGCAGTGATACGAAATTCCCCATCATTATTCTCCCCGGAAAAGATACAGTAATTCATTTCTACACTCTTCTCGATACGGCAGGAGGAAAATTATCAACGACGGGAACATTGACAATTCAAAGTAACTCTGATAACACGCTTTCGCCTATCACCTTGAATAGAACCTATACTGCTTCAATAAGAAAAGCTGTAGGATTGTATCTCGACCCAACTCCAAAAATAGGCGGAGATTTATCGTTTGTAACATACAATATTAAAGAATCTCCGAATAAGAGTTTTACCGGCTCAGGAATTAGTAAAGTGAACTTCGATCTGAATTACAATACTGATCTCTTGCAATTCACCTCATCGAAAAGCTCAGCAAATATATCATCAACCGGTGGTAAGAATTTTACGATCATGAATCCATTAGCCGATAAGGATGGTGTGATCGCAACGGTTGGCTTTCAAGTCTATCTGACAAAAGATTCAACTACAACAATTGATCTTGTGAATGCGAACATAGATACAAGTCATGCGCCTTGCACGACGCTTTCATTCAGCGGCGGCGGCATAGCAATATTTAACTATCAATTCCTCTGCGGCGAAAGAAGCATTGCAGGATTTATGAATGGCACAATGCCGATGAAGATCATCTCTATCCGTCCCAATCCTGCGAAGGATGATATTGAGATAAATGTGCAATCAGCAACGAAACAAGAAGCCAATATCGAGATCTTCAATGCTTTGGGTGTAAAAGTACTTTCCGATAGAAAGAATATGATAGCTGGTGAGAATACCATC
>JANYLL010000077.1 GCA_025357895.1 Ignavibacteriota bacterium | reverse complement strand
ATTTAATTGTGCCTCCAATCATGGAATAGCACGCTCAAAAGACCTGGGGAATTCCTGGGATTCCCTAACAAATGGTTTATTAATGAATGGTACTCAGAATGTATTCCCACAAGCAATTGATTGCGATAAATCCGGAGTTCTTTATACTTTTTTTAGGTATTCTATTTATCGATCAACAAACAATGGTGATTTATGGAAAGAAATGATCAATATCAATCACCCTTCATTTTTTAAAAGTAATGACAGTACTTCTGAAGTACAATGCATCGTTGCAACACCAAGAGGTGAAATTTTTGCTGGGACTTCTGATAAAGGTGTATTGATGTCATCTGATCAAGGCTTGACTTGGAAGATTGCAAATGAAGGAATTGAATCTGCTAATATTTCTCTCTTAGCTTCAAATGCTGACGGAGATGTTTTTGGATTTATTGGACGTTCATTATATACGAAAGGAATAGTTTTTAGACCATTTCAAGGTAATCAATGGTACAATGCTAATTCAGGATTACAATATACCGATAATCTCTCATCAATTTCAATTGCTCCTGATGGAACTGCATATCTCGGAATAAATGGCGAAGGAGTCTGGAGAAGTCAGGGTATAATGAATGCAGTTCACTCTTTAGAAAATATTTCTGATAACATTCAAATAAATGTTTCTCCTAATCCTGCATCTTCGAATGCAAAAATCGCTTACTCAATTCCAGAACGCGAGTTTGTGAAGATCGATTTATGCGATGGTTTGGGAAGAACGATTATGACATTTTTCAAGGGAAATCAGGATGCAGGAGAGCATTTACTAAATATAGATTTCCCTGATATTGCAAATGGATTATATTTTATCCGATTAATAAGTTTGAAAGGTGTTGCGCTATCAGAGATCATTATCCGGAAATAGAGACTTTTAATGCGTCACAAAATTATCGATCGAGATCTGATACTCGCTGCTGCTGCTATTATAACGGATGTAATATTTCGTCGGATAAGCTCCTGAGAATTTGAATGCCTTTGGCTGCTTGATATCTGCGCTGAAATTTGTTTTCGTATCAAGATAGGCTTTCGATACCATCGGCTTGATGAAATAAAGTTTAGCAAATGAATAACCATAAACAAGTGTATGATCAAAAGCCTGTGCGTGAAATTCCTTTCCCGTCGTATCATAAGCATGAACTCCCATTCCCTCTTCGGAAAATATATCGAGCACATAATCAGGAGGTAAATATGTACTGTTCATATTTGCTGTAAGAGCGTCTTTGCCTCCGGCAATTCCCATTTGCGTTGCAGTATCAACAGCAAAAAAATGAACGTCAAGATGTGGAATGGTATAGAGGCTTGGGGGCGCATCACCTGCTGATGACCAATCAACTTCAATATGATCAATGCCCCACATTGTCGCTGTATTCAGCCCCATCGGAAGAATCATCATGAACATCGAATCCGGCTGAGTTTCCAGCATTGCAAATGCCGACTGCTTAAATGAAACACCAATAGATGAAAGAGTACCATTTAGATCCGTCTTATACCATGAGCGAATACTGTCGCCGCCGAAAGGCTTCGACTCACCATAATACGTGGCGGCTTTCGATGTCGGCGTGATCGTGTTTTCGGATTGCTTGCAGGAAGAAAGAGAAATCACTGCAAGAATTACGACGGATAGAAAAATGGGGGGTTTCATGTTTTTAAAATAGAATAACAATCGGGCTGAAAACATCAGAAGTGATATAAACAATGCGGAGAATATATATCCGCGGAAGCCCTCTTTTTCAGCAAAATCCGCGTTTCTATGACATCTCCTCGTTTACAGGTGCGCGGATTGAGGGATTCTCGCGGATAATCGAAACTTCCTCTCGATAACGGTGTTGTTTTGTAAAGCTGATAAGTTTAATACCTTTCCTTGTGTAATGTTTAAGAAACTCATCATACGCGTTATTCTTTGCGGCTCCATTGCAGCGTCTTTTTTTGGCTGTGTAAATGATGCCCCTACCCCTCCTCCACAGGAGTTGAAACTCAGCGATTCCACTATAACGAATGTGATAACTGTTCCTATCGGCGGCGGAAGATTTTATTTCAACACTTTAGATACATTTAACAGCGTTCGGATTATTTTCCCGCCGAATTCTTATACTGCTACTAAAAATATTACTCTGACCGTCACAAAAATAAACGGATCGACTTTTGACGATAATATTAAACCGATCTCATCGCTTATTACAATTGATGCCGGTAATGATTTCTCGAATAAAGATATCATCATTGATATTCCGATATCACTTGACACAAATAATTTTTCGATGGCATTTCTTTATGACCGTGTTACGCGCGAGCTTGAAGGCGTACCGACAATCGGATATCTCGCGAGAGCCGAGCCCAAACAATTCTCAGTTACTTTAAGAAGATCGGGAAGTTTATTCATCAGCACCATTTCCAAAACAAAACTTGGTACAAGTGCATCTTCATCGTTCGATCCGAAGCAGGATAATTGGGAATTCCCGAATTTTGGAACAATGCTTACGCCGAATGGACAATTTGCCGGACAATCGCTCAGTGCACTATGGTACTATTATGAGCAGCAATTAAAAGGAAATCCGCATCTATACGGAACATTCGATGCCGATCATGGTGGTGAAAGTCCAAAGATCTGGCAGGATAATGATCGTGGATTCAGAGTTGCTGCCGAAACGCATCAGGGGCTGAGATGGGATGCAATTTCATACGATATGATGGCTCCGCTTGATAACGGGAAGATCACTCTGACATCAGCCCAAGTGATCTATTCAATGATTGTAACAGGTAAACCGCAGCTCATTATTGTTATTAAGGATTCAATTATCCTGCCGCTTATTGTCTATAAAGTTGTCAATAATCAATTTTATATTTCCGATCCGAATTACCCTACCGGAGGAAGTCAAACAATCAATGTTACTGCAGATCTTCCAAGCGATTACCATACTTCTGCTTCAATGAACGAACTCCAGAGTATTGGCGCTTCAAAATTTATTAATGCAACCTACATCGGAGTCCGTGCAATGATCGACTGGGATGCAATCACAAAAATATGGGCGGATGCACAAAAGAATGTCTATACTACTTTTCCACCTTACAATATCAACTTCACTGATCAATCAGGAAATCTTGCTCCATCAGCGAATGGATTCGTGACGCTCTTCGATACGGTAACATTGAATATCGCCGGTACTCAACCTTCCGACATTCGAATTTATCAGAACGATATTT
>JANYLL010000050.1 GCA_025357895.1 Ignavibacteriota bacterium | reverse complement strand
TCGGATACAAAACACCGTTCACATGTTACCAAAAAGCGGCATGAGTTCAGTCAAAACCACCTTAACTACAGTCAAAAACTGTCCTGAAGATGGGGGACATCATAGTATTATGTTCTAACGAGAATTCTCCATCTGCTGTATTTTGGCTACCGGTTGTGTTTAATACAAGTGCATAACCAATAGCTGTATTTTCAACGCCGCTGGTATTATTGAACAAAGCAGCCAGACCAATTGCAGTATTATTATCCCCTGTCGTATTATTCCTTAGAGCACGAATTCCGATTGCCACATTCCCAGCACCAGTAGTATTAAACTCTAATGCCTCTTGACCGGCAGCTGTATTACCTGCTCCGGTAGTATTATTTTGCAATGAATGGTAGCCTATGGCACAATTGTAATATCCCGTTGTATTATTTTGAAGTGTTCCCGCACCGTATCCACTATTATTCGTCCCTGTCGTGATCGCAGAGCCGGAACCGACACCTACAAATACATTTCCTGCTCCGGTGTTATGCAGTATCGTCTGACCACCGATCTGATAACCTGTCGTCGGAGAAGTTGCTTGCACGAGATTGAAGGCTCCGGTCTGCGGAATCACTACACGAGAGACATTATTGGTACGAATATCGATATCCGTAGCCGACGTCGTTCCGAAAATATTGGATGCAGGCAGAGAATTTCCGCCAAGTACCCAACAGGTTGCCGCGAGATTAGCATTGGTAAGTAATGTACCACCGCCTACCGGCAAAAAATAAATATTTACTCCGCCGCCATTAGCCGCACGGATAATGCCATAATTTCCTGCCCCATCATCAACTTGAAGTGAATGCTGAGCCTGCGAGTTGGTAAATGCCGACGCAATTATTGCAAGAATAACTAAAACTTTGCTCATCTGTATATTCATAAAATTCCATGTATAAAGATTTTTCCAGAAAGTAAGACTGGGTGAACTGCCACTAACGTAGACCCCCACTTTTTGCTCACCCACTCCTTACTTATGCCCTAACCATAGTGCACATTACAAAAATGGCATATTCACTGACCATTTACCAAACAAGAATTATGAGGATTATAAAAAGTCAGAAAATCCAATAAGGACTAAAAATTACACCCAAAATATACTCCATTATAAAGAGTCAGAAATATTGCATTATGGATAGGCTGATTTAAATTACTTGAATTAGCGCGTAATTTAGCATCGAATGATAATCTATTCTGACCAATTTCACAGACATATTATTTTTTTTTACTTTTATCAACATACATAAAATGACTCGACGCGAGCATCAAAACCTAAAATTTGCGAACTACAATAAAGATTTTTAGGGTTATTCAATGATAAATTATTAACAATTCCTACGTATATGACACCACGTTCTGATCTTTTTCAGCTTATTCATTCACTGACGCCAAGTGAGAAGAGATATTTTAAGATCTTTTCTTCAGATCGTAATAAATCTCAAAAAAAAATATACCATGTCCTCTTCGATGCCATTGACCGGATGAACGAATATGATGAGGTGGTCTTAAAGAAGGAGCTGAAAGGATATGGTTTTGTAAAACATCTTTCCGTTACAAAAAAACAACTCACCGAGCATATCCTCCGAAGCCTTTGGGCATTCAATGCAGAAACAAATCTTGTTTCCATTTTCCAAGCCAGAACGGAATATATTAGAATTCTTTATCTGAAGGGACTTCACCGCGCCGCAATTGATCTCCTTACGAAAGCATATGAAGAAGCCAAGCTCTATGAACAGTTCACCGTTCAATTAGAACTTCTCATTTTGAAGGAAGGAATGTTCGAAGACGGATTAATTTCTCTTGAAGAAGGCGCCGAAATATATCATGAGCAGGCAACAGTAATGAAAAAACTCGAAAATTACTATTCCTGTATCCAATTAACAAAATCCGGGTACGTACTTATGCATACGATTGGATATGCAAGGAGCGAGGAAGACCGTATAAAATATGAAGCGGTCTTGAATGATCCGCGCATGGATGAATCGTATCCTCTTTCGCACGTGGCAAGGCGGAATATTTATAATACGAAAATTATCTGCTGCCCGATGATTGGCGATACAATGACGGCATTCCTTGCCGGCAAGAAACTGTATGAAATCGACGCCGAGAACGAATGGCTTCAGAAGCTTAAACCGGGTGTCTGCATTCATGGAATTCTCAACTATGTAAATGCAGCATTATTGGCAAAACAAAACGAATCTTTCCAGGAAGCACTTCAAACAGCAAAGAGGTTACTTGCTGAATACAACCGGAAAATATCAAAGGAAAAAGTCCGAATGATCGAAGCACGAATCTCGTCATTGGAACTAGGATATATGAATTCGCATCCCTCAGCCGTTCTTACTCCTGAACGTATCGCACAGATCGAAGAATGGGTTCGCTCATTAGGTAAGAGATCGGCAAAGATCGAAGTATTAATGCTCGAATTGCAACTTGGCTATAACTATCTAGTAGTTGGTGAATTCGAACGCGCCTTAAAATGGTTGTCTGCAATATTACAAAAAAAGCCTGTGGAAAAAGGGCAACTTCCTTATCTTTGGGCAAGGATACTTAATCTCATTATTCATTTCGAACTAAAGAATTTTGATTATCTTGACCATGAAATTCGCTCAACAGAACGCTACATTGAAAAATTGGATGGTTCTTTTCAATTTGAGATAACGCTGTTGAAATATTTCCGTAAATTTTTACGAGCAGCCAATGAAAATCAAATAAAGGGGCAATTCACAAAGGCTCTGGCTGAGCTATCACAGATC
>JANYLL010000028.1 GCA_025357895.1 Ignavibacteriota bacterium | reverse complement strand
AGGTGCACGAACTGTCGGCTTTGCGATGAACAGAATTGTTGATCGACATATTGATGCAAAAAATCCGCGCACAGCTATTCGTGATTTACCTGTGGGGCGCATGAACATTCGCCAGGCTTATGGTGTATTATTTGTCGGGGTATTACTTTACTTGCTTGCCGCTTTTCAATTGAATTCGCTTTGTCTTATTCTTTCGCCTATTCCCCTTATAGTATTTTGCATTTATCCTTTTTTAAAACGCTTTACGATATTTTCACATTTTGGCGTTGGTCTTTCACTTGCGCTCGGACCACTTGGGGGATATTTTGCAGTAAGACCTGCTATTGACAGTACAATTTTGCCGGTTGTATTCTTGACATTCTTTACATGGCTTTGGGTTTCCGGTTTTGATATTATTTATTCGACAAGCGATGAAGAGTTTGATAAACGCGAAGGACTTTTTTCTTTCCCATCACGTTTTGGAAAAAAAAGAGCGTTGCAATATTCCGGAATCATTCATGTCTTTGCATTTGCTCTTTTAATCGGATTATATTTTTCTGCATTCTATGGAAGTATTATAGTAGCAATACTTCTAATTGTAGCGGGATATCTTTTATATCTTGAACAAGCAAAGGCAGATGATGTGGAGTTGGCTTTTTTTAAGATCAACGCTGTTCTCGGATTCATCGTTTTCACATTTGTAATAATTGGAGTTCAACTCGCGATCTAACTAATGGGAGATTCAAAACAAATTAAAAAGCCCCGTATTGCAGTCGGCATCACCGGCTCAAGCGGCGCTGTATATGCGCTGGATTTTTTGAAGCGCTATCCACACGATAAATATCTTATTATGAGCAAGTGGGGGAAGGCAGTGATGAAAGATGAATTAAAAATGCCTGAGCCTGAGAAAGTTTTGAAGCCCTACTATACCAGAGCATTTGCCGATACTGATCTGACGGCTCCTTTGGCCTCCGGTTCGACAGAACTTGATGCCTATGTGATCATTCCTGCCTCTACCTCAACGATTGGTAAAATTGCTTCAGGTATAGGAGATTCACTTATTACCCGTACTGCTGCAGTATGCTTGAAAGAACGATATAAGATGATCATTTGCGTTCGCGAAACTCCGCTTTCGACGATCACTCTTGAACAATGCGCCAAGCTTTCGCGTGAAGGAGTTATCATCATGCCGATCTCACCGCCTCTTTATTATATTCCCGAAACGGTCGAAGAATATGTGCAGGGGTTTGTCGATAAAGTCTTGCAACAATGTGGAGTCAAGACAGGCAAAGGCTGGCGTGCTGAGGAATTAGAATAAAAATGACAAAACGAAATACGTTTCATTCTCTTCATGATTTTCTTCGTGTCCTTGATAACGAAGGTGAATTAATCCGAATCACAGCGCCTGTTGATCCCCATTTGGAAGCCGCTGAAATCGCTGTTCGCTCGATGCTTGAAGGTGGGAAAGCGATCGTTTTTGAAAATATCATCGGTTCAAAATATTCACTTGCAATGAATATTCTTGCAAGTGATCGCCGCATCGAGCTTGCCGTCGGTGAAGATCCGAACGAACTTGGAGAAAAACTTCTTCACGTTGCTGAAGAGCTAATGCCTCCAAAGCCGTCAAAGATTTATAAACTTTTAAAGCCACTTGGTTCACGAATTATCGGAGCAAGAAGCTCATCTGACAACTATGCGCCGTCTCAGCGGAATATTTCGCCTCTCGATCTCTCATCGCTTCCGATATTACAAACATGGCCCGATGATGGCGGAAAATTCATAACACTTCCACAAGTTTTTACTTACGATCCCCGGACTGGTAAGCGGAATATCGGAATGTATCGGATGCATGTCTATGATGAAACCACGACAGGAATGCATTGGCAGATACAAAAAGGGGGAGGATTCCATTACGGCGTTGCTGAAGAGCAAAATAAATTACTGGAAGTTGCCGTTGCTATCGGCACTGACCCGGCTCTTTTACTTGCAACTATTGCTCCGCTTCCCGAAGGTTTAGACGAAGCAATGTTTGCTGGATTTTTGCGTGGTGCCGCAACACGTATGGTTCGCGGCAAACGTATCTCCATTGATGTTCCTGCCGAAGCAGAATTTATTTTGGAAGGATTTGTCCCGGCAAATGAACGAAGACTTGAAGGACCATTCGGCGATCACTTCGGTCATTACTCTCATGCCGGAATGTTTCCGGTATTTCATATTAAAGCAATAACGCATCGCGATAATCCGATCTTTGCGGCAACGGTAGTAGGCAAACCGCCCATGGAAGATAAATGGCTGGGTGATGCAACGCAAAAAATATTAGGACCGCTTGCACGCTTGATGCATCCCGAAGTACGCAATGTTTGGGCATTTTACGAAGCTGGCTTTCATAACTTTCTCTCTATCTCGACTCAGCAGCGTTATGGCAAAGAAGCAATGAAAACAGCCATTTCACTTGTCGGCGAAGGACAGCTTTCTCTTACAAAATGTGCAGTCATGGTCGGAGAAAAAACAGATAATAGAAATTTCCTCGAAGTTATCAGGGCAATTGGTGAGCATTTCAATCCGCACTATGATTTTCTTCTTATTCCGAATGTTCCTCT
>JANYLL010000417.1 GCA_025357895.1 Ignavibacteriota bacterium | reverse complement strand
CCACCCTGCAGATTTTCCATCAAGCTCTAAATTAGCATCTTTCATGACATAGACGTCAGCCATGTTGGTATTCTTGGTCTTTCGGTTACCCCCATTGGATGAATTTCCATTTTGTCCTGAAGAATTTTGCCCTCCGGTTATACCATTTATATTATTCTGATCGCCGCCGGGATTTCCATTTTGCCCTGTTCCATCTCCGATAGAAAATACTCCGCTTACTGCTTCAATGGTATTTCCCGATTTATCTTTGGCAGTAATTTTAATTAGAGCCTGAGATGTCTGCAGATCAGCAGGAACATTCCACATCGCCGATGGCGGAGCAATAGCGGCATTATTATCTGCGACACCGGTATTGGAAAATGTTAATCCACCATTAATAGAATACACTATAGCATAATTTGTAAGTACATCATTATCGGATGCATTAAATTTTATCTTGAGTGGAGAGCCTGCTATAAGAATTTCTCCTCCGCTCGGCGATTGTATTTTTATAGTCGGCGAAAGATTATCAACGCCTTGTCCTTTTAATATTATTGCGGAATTCCCGGCTATCCGTACTGAGCCATCTGCAGTTCCGACCGATATCGGTTTGAAAGTAACAGTAACGGACGTGCCCATCCCGGGACTAAGAGTTAGAAATGCAGGCTGAAGCGATACGGAAAATCCGGCAGCCATTCCTATCTGCGCAATATTTACAGGCTGAAGATCAATAGAACTTGAACCCGTATTTATAAGCGTAATAGTCTTAGCTTCAGAAGTTGTTCCGACAGTCACCGACCCAAAATCGAGTACTCTTGGGGCAATATTAAGTCCTTCTAAGGGCGTTCCATTATTTGCACTTTGATCGCAATTCGGCGTAACAGTAAATGTAAATGGAGTTGCCCATCCATCGTTGGTAAGAACGAAGGGATTTCCGTGAGGATCAAGTGCACGAACGCTCCAGACATACGTCTTTCCTTTTTCAGGCAGAAAATATTGCGTGGGCCAAAGAAGATTCGTAAGTCCTATCAGATCAGGAATTGAAGAGTTACCTGTTTCAAAGACCGAACGAGCACCTCGGAAAGCTGCGATCGGAGATTGCCCGGGCAGCACTTCGTAGATCGCAAAATGATACCGAACCGGCTCAAGGTCAGAGGGAGGTGCAGGAATAATAGGTGTCCATTGAAAAAGCGGCATCGGCTGGCCATTGTTTTTTTCTACAACATTATTAATTCCTAGTTTGCATAATTCTGAATTATCTAATGGTAAAATAAGTACGGGTGGTGAGTAGCTAAAAATGATAGAGCAGCCTGTGCCGGGCTGACTTACTGCTTCCCTTCCGGTAGCAACACCCGTTTTAGGATCAAGCTCTTCTACATGAACGATCAGACATACCTGGCCGTCGGGAATACGCCCTGCTCGTTGTATGTTTTGATCAACGCTATTTTCATAATGAACTGTCGAAAGCGGAACAAGCTGCTCTCCGTTGAAATTATTCGTCCCCGAAATTATCTGTATGACAGGGAGTTTCAGAGGTTGACTATAGGCAACTCGGCTACCATTGAGGTAAAACTCTACCCAAATCTTGCTAGGAAATGCCGATCCTGTATTGATGACCGATACAATTGCCGTACTTGCCCGGCTCTGCCAATCGGATAAATAGGGTGAAGGGCTATTCAACGTCACAAAAACCTGCACATTAGGCAAGCTCTGACTTTTTACTGAACCGCACATAAGCGCTATAACGACTAGTAAACAAGCCGTTTTATAAATGCTTTGGTAGTATTTCATAAGCATAAAACCTAAAATTGTTAGATTACAGTACAATCCCCCATTGAAAGACGTTTCATCAAAACATTTTGTGACAAAAATAAGGAAAAAATACAAACTCGCTATTTTTATGCAATACTCGGGTTCGTATTGGAATGAAACTCCGGAATTTAAGATTTAAGAGAGGTATTTCATAATAAACCATTGCTATCACCAGTTATTTCTGAAATGAAAACTATAGCTGCATTACTTGAAGCTCTTGAGAAGTCAGATGATCTTTCAATCGCGTCCTTAGAACGCATCCTGGAAAGTCACCTACCTTCAGGTGAAGAGATCATTGCTATTTCAAAAGCAGAACTCCCCTATGGACGGACAATGCTGCATCTGGATGATAAATTTGAAGTTATTATCGGTTGTTGGCCTAAAGGCGGCTGGTGCGATGCACATGATCATGGCGATGCAGTTGGGATCGTCTACTCTTATAGTGGAGAAATAGAACATTTCCGTTATCAGATGCATGATGGGTTCCTTGATCTTATTGAACATGGAACAATGAAAAAAAACGAATCCGCTCGCTTAGAAAGCGGAATGATCCACTCACTGCAAAATATTTCTTCAGATGAACCGTATATCGGTCTTCACATTTATTCTCCGCCTACATCTGATGTCCGTGTGTTTGATCTGAAGAGCGGAGATATCTATCACGTGACAGATGATTATCCCGCTCTCATCCCGACCGAAGAAGAAAAGATCGTTAAACATGAAAAACAGAAATTCGTATTCCAGAATAGTGTTCATACAAAATTACACCAAATATAAGCGGTGAGAATCTACAGCAGCACGAATTTTAGTCTGTCACTAAAAGTTTTTTTTAATTGTCTCGGACGGACTAAAGTCCGTCCCACTATTTTTCTTTTTTGTTTACTTCTTCCGCTTCAGGGTTTTGCCCAGCAAAAAAAAATTACACATAAAGCACGGACTACCGTCGTCATTCCCGGACTTCGCAGAGAGTTCGATGCTGAACTAGCGCATATCTCTATCGAATTAAATCCCGGATGGCAGGCTGAAGAAATAGAAGATCCAATCGAACACATCTATCAATTACTTATCAGTGATCCTTACGATTCAACAAAGATAGCATCCTTGCTTATGCAACGGTTTGAATCAAAAGGGTTTGACAGCATAAAATGGAATGGTCTGAAGAATTCGATTCGTGAGAGTTACGGAAACCGCGGCATAGCACTCCGCCCTTTGAATGAGCAAATAACCTCAGCTCAAATGCGAGATAGTTTAGGAGTGATAGCCCGCTACGAACTTCTCGCCAAATATTCAGATCACTTGGAATATATCAATGCCGTCGTTGGAAAAAAGTCATTAGTTCTCTTGACAATGCCATTGGAATCAGAAGCATACAGGAAAAAGATCGGGTATTACCGTGAAATTGCAGGCAGCATAAAGCTTCCTGAATGCAAGTAAATTACGGATTATTTAAATCCAAAAAAATCCTCTACTCGTATTAATTTAGGAGCAACATCTTTTGACTGATGCTTTTGTTTTGTGGGGAAAGTATTAGTCTGATAAGATCGTTTGCTCAGTGTGGGAAAGCCGGGACTTATATCCCGGCTTGTTTTTTAAATAGAATTTGTTTATCTTTGATGAAGATAACTCTTTTTCTATTATTCTTAACTATATTTCCGGCAGCGAAAAGCTATTCGTTCTCGCGCCCTGATATTGATAGTGTTTCAATATTAGGACTAACTCCTGGACTTGATGGAATATTAGTGAGTTCACATATTCCCGGTAAGATCGATACCCTCATGTGGAGCAACGGTGTAGGTATTGTAAAATGCTCAGGCAGCTATTTGGGTAGGAAAGGCGAATTCCGGATCGCATATGATAATGGGTTCGTATCTCAGGTAAGTTTCGTTACGCCGACGCATAATGATGAAGAAACAAAAAAAATATATGAGCAGCTATCCGGAGAGCTATCTAATTCGTACGGACCGCCGGACGTTCAAATAGCAAACTCCATCCACGAAATGCGCTGGGAAGGGATCAAACAATCAATTTCTGTAAAGGCTGTTGATGAAACTCACTATGTAACAATTGCTCTGAGTAAATTTTAACCTCTCAATTTTGAATTTTTAGTTTTGAATTTTTAATTGCTCCGTAACTTTGCGCTACATGCGATATGAATTATTCCTCGCCAAGCGCTATGCGCTAACACGGCGGTCACAAAGTTTTATCACGATCATTAGTATTCTCTCTGCTCTGGGGATCATGGTCGGAGTTGCAGCGCTTATCTGTGTACTTTCAGTTTTTAACGGTTTTTCCGGTGTTGTTACAGGAATTCTGGTAAGTTTTGACCCTCATATTCGCATCAGTGCCAATATCGTTTCAGATTCTTCCTCCAAAGTTATTTCCGACATTCCCCGCTTAACCAAAGAAGTTGCGAAATTGCCTGAAGTCCGTTCAATGGCTTCTGTGCTTAAACAGAAAGCCGTACTTGTTCATTATACACTTCCCAAAGTTGTCATGCTTACCGGAATAGCTCAAGAAGATGTAAAAAAAGTCTCCGGTCTTGGAGAAAGTATTCAATCCGGAAAAGTAATTCTCGATGATTCGAGTATCATCGTTGGTCAGCTTCTTGCAGATAATCTTGCAACAGTGATCGGCGATACTCTTCAGGTTTTCAGTCCGATCGGAATGGAGCGGATACTTACCGAACCTGTAATTCCAAAAACCAGATTACTCATAGTCCGTGGAATTTTTGCAGCGAATAATCGGGATTATGATGCGACCAATGCTTATACAAGTTTGAATGTTGCTCGTGATCTTTTTGATATACCCGAAGGATCAGCGACTACATTAGAATTGCGGCTCAATTCTATCAACGATGCACCGAATGTAAAAACTCAACTGGCATCTCTTCTCGATACATCGAAATATCACATAGATACATGGTACGATCTGCATACCGATCTTTACAACGTAATGGAAATGGAGCGGTGGATCGCTTATATTATTTTGATCTTGATCGTTGCCGTGGCATCATTTAGTATTTTTAGCGCTTTAACACTCACAGTTTTTGAAAAAAGAAGAGATATCGGATTGCTTGTCGCCCTTGGCGCAGAAAAGAAAAATATTCAGAGGATTTATCTCTACCAAGGATTACTCACTGGTTTGATGGGCACGATAGCCGGATGTATTATAGGATTTGTAGTAGTATGGGCACAGCAGGAATTCGGATTTTTTACGCTCGATACAAGTGTCTATATCATCCCTGCCCTTCCGGTAGATTTACGTTGGCAGGATTTTGTGGTAGTTAGTATCGGCGCAATGGTGCTGGTGACACTTGCATCTCTTATTCCATCGAGAAGAGCGGCAATGACAAGACCGGCTGAAGCACTCCGATGGGAGTAATTTGTATCTGTTCTGGTGGGGCGGACTCTTCGTCCGCCCGTCAAGTTTTCACTGGCGGACCAAGAGTCCGCCCCACTAATAGGAAATTGCATCTATGGAAAACATTTTAGAAGTACAATCTCTGGGCAAACGCTACGTTTCAAGCGGAACAGGAGTCGTAGAAGTATTCCATGATATTTCCTTTGAAGTCAAACCCGGTGAGATCGTTGCTCTGACAGGTCCGAGCGGATCAGGAAAAAGTACATTGCTGAATCTTATCGGCACTTTAGATATTCCCTCATCTGGCAATATAATTATCGAAGGCGAAGATACGAGCGAGCTTTCTTCATCAGAACTTGCTTCATTCCGCAATAAGAAGATCGGATTTATTTTCCAATTTCATCACTTGCTTCCGGAATTTACTGCAATAGAAAATATCGGAATGCCAGCTCTTATTGCAGGTAAAAAACTTGAATCAGCTACGAAACGCGCAGAAGAATTATTAGCCGAAGTCGGATTGCTCGAAAGAAAATCCCACCGCCCCGCAGAATTATCCGGCGGTGAGGCTCAGCGTGTGGCAGTTGCCAGAGCGTTTATGATGCAGCCCGCTCTTGTACTCGCCGATGAACCAACAGGCAATCTTGACAATGAAAACAGTGATAAACTCTTTGATCTAATGCTTTCACTCGCTTCGAAATTTAATCAGACCTTCATTATTGCTACCCATAATACCGACCTTGCACAAAAGGCACAAAGGAGATTTCATTTGGAAAAAGGCGAGTTACATGAGTATTGATAGGAACGAGACAAAACCTCCCTCCGTTTACTAAGGACTTATATAATAATTTATGGCTCAACAAAACCGTACTACTTCAACACGCCCGCAGCCCCGTACCAAAACGACCGTAACTACTACACGTCAGCGTACTGTTAAAACCAAGGGAATTTCCGGCGCTCGTCCCTTCAAAATGCCGTTTGAGCAAAGCAATATTGTTTATATTCTGATCGGTATCGGAGTCGTAACGCTTGGCTATATCATCATGGGAATGAGCGAGACGATGGGCTTCCTGGCACTTGATGTTTCGCCGATCGTTTTACTTCTCGGCTATCTTGTCGTAATTCCGATGGGAATCATGTACGGAGCACGCAGGAAAAAAATCGTGACTCAGCAGGTAGTAGTTGACGAAGTAACTACCGTATAAACAAAAATATTAATTATAATTAGCGAGAAGTCGGACTCTGACTTCTCGCTTTTTTTTGTCCATCTTGATAATTTCCTCTCCTGCACTCGTCACAAGTTTTTCCGCTCCGTCGTTCAGAATAATAATATAGAGATCCCCTGTCGGCATCGGCATTACTTCTTTGACAATTCCCAATTCTGCCTTTGTTTGATCATCAATTACTTTCATTCCAGCGATCTCATCGTAATATGCTTTACCATCAGGCAATGGAAGTCTTTCAGAAATCGGAATATAAATTTCTGCTCCGCGAATTGTCT
>JANYLL010000388.1 GCA_025357895.1 Ignavibacteriota bacterium | reverse complement strand
ATCGTCCGTACTGACTGTCCATGAAATATAGATACGACCATGATTCGGACTCAACGGACTATTGTCGGCAACGATTGTTGGTTTATCTTGTAAACTACGGACTGCATTTTGCACTCCAACCGGTTGCATATCTGTCCAATTCTCTCCGTCAGTCGAAACGGCAACTACGAGTTGGATAGGAAGAGAAGCATATTTCCAGGGAGTTGTTAAAAAAGCATAATAGAATCTGCCGTCGTCACTTGCAGCAATCATCGGATCTCCGCCTGCCATTCGGTCAACTGGTAACACCGGAAGCCTTGAGGTATGCCAAGATTGACCGCCGTCTTTGGTGATATAAACGGGCATTTGCAAACTTGCCTCAGCTCCGTCATTACTTCCGGCAATGATCAGATTCGGATCTTTCCGATTTATCGCTATAGTTGTTTCATTCTGATCGTTGGCATCATAATAAATATCCTTTCCTCTTCCACCGCCCAGGATTTCATCACTTTCTTTTACAGAAAATTTTTGCCGAGCTCTCCATTCAATCCGGTTGCGATACGCATCGGAGTGTTCGTAGAGAAATTTTCCATCGGCATCATTCGCTATTTGTTTTCCCACTTCACGTTGGAAATCCGTCTGAGCAGAACCTCTGACGGAGATACATAGAATCGTCAAGATAATGCATCTTGAGTTGAGATAATATTTCATAATATGCAGATCATTAATGCACGATCACAATTTTTTTTCTATGCAGCCCTGCGCCATTGCCAGGCAGAGGAAATAATTTCCCGAAGAGAACTCTGAAAGATCTACAACTTCCTTATAACTTCCGATATGAAGATCCCTACTCCAGAAATTCTTCGATAATTTTCCCGAAGCATCGAATAAACTTAAAGTTGCTGAAGTATTTGAAGGGACCGTAAAATTAATGGAAATTGCTTTCGAAAGCGAAGGATTAGGATAAGGATCTGAGAGCCAAAGTCTGTCAGAATTGACTTTAACAGGAATATTGACTGATGACGATGGAGAATTTACATAAACGAGAATGTCACCTCTTCCCGTTTGACCTGGATGGATAACGAGTATCTTATATTCAAATGTTGTCCATGCCGCTGCAAATATTCCTTGCTCTGCATCACATCCAATGTAATCTCCAATAGATCTCTGAAGGTTAGCTGAGCACTGAAGAGGATTAAATAGATTATCCCGAAGTGAAATTGCAGACGACGGTCTATTTTCACTTAGTATACTGCGATAGACAGTAGTTCCTATGTTCGAGCTGTCTTCTTGCTCGGAAGAATAATAAATTATTGAAGTTTCGTGCGTACTTGCATCATAGGACAGAAATGGAAAGAAACCATCATGATCGAGCGTTTTAGCATTTCCTAATAAGATGCTGTCGCTCCAATGTCCACCAAAATCACCGGAGCTTTTATAATAAAGCGCAGCTGAGGACTTGGCACTATCCCATTTTTCCCATGTTCCGTAAACGGCATTGATTTCATTCGAAGATTTATCAAGAGAAAAAGAAACGCTAGCCGCTGCCGGAATCCCGCTTTTACCTTTAAGGCCTTCTTGGGGATCACTATTTTGCGGATAATGATTGAAACCCGCGATTATATGTTTTTCAAATGAAGAACAACCATCCTTTGAGACGAGCATGAAATGTGTTCCAGATGAATCACCGAAAGTACTGTAGCCTATACAAACTTCACCTTTATTTCCTGTATGAATTTGCAAGGTGTTGCATCCCTTATCACGTGGAAGAGAAATAGTCGGAGACCACGTCTTTGCATGATCATCACTCCATCTCATCCTCGCTTCAGAATGAATAGCATCGGTATCCAAATGCATCCAAACTGTATATACTCTTCCATAATATGGACTGGTAATACTATTATCTACTGTGAGAGAAGCACGGTATTCGAATGCACCTTTCACAGCATTTGAAGTATCGACAATCGGCAAACCGTATTTCCAATGAACACCATCGGCAGAAGCTCCCATGAAAAGTGTCGTCGTTGAGTTTGCCCAATTATAAGCAGTATAGAGATAATAGAACCTGCCGTCATTATCTGCTGCAACTTTCGGATAGCCAAATGGGTCCCACTGAAAAATACGTGGTACTCTGAATGTCGTCCATGAATTTCCTCCGTCATCGGTAAGGTAGACGGGCATTCCAAGTTGATTCTCGACAGCATCATCAGCACCGACGATAATAAGATTAGGATTTTTCCGATTGATAGCTACAGTAGGATTATTCTGCCAATCCTCATCCTTTATTAGTATGACTGCAGGCGAATTTAAAATTTCTTCATGTTCTGATTTTTCCGATACAGCAACTGATTGCACATGAGAGTTAGCTGCTTTATGAAGCAATCGCTCGCGGAGATTGTCTTGACCAATGACTGAGGAATTCATCAATACCATCAAGAATAGGAAATACATAAGGTGTCGGATTTGAGTCTTGGTCATTTACTGTAGTAGAAAAATGAACGATTACTTATAGTGGATAAAGCGAACAGTACGTGAGTATTGTTCATTGTGCAGACGAATAAAATATATTCCTGACATTAAATGGTTTACATCAATTGTAATAGGGTGCGAGGAATCAAGCTCTTTTTGTCGATGCTCTATTACTGTTCCTAATGCATCGGTAATATCCATTTGCATTCCACCAAGGGAACTTGTACTCGATAATTTTATTTCTGTTCGTGCAGGGTTAGGGCTAATAAATACATCCGGAGATAAGCCATATCGTAAGTAATTACTGAGTGTTGACGTCCCACATCCGATTGTAGAACAGACATGAATCAATGTTGAATTATTCGCGAGAATTGTGCAGTTTTTTAGATCACCGATTGTTACCAGAGAATCGAAGATAACATCTGCACACGGATTTTTTTCAGGAAAAATGAGAAAGTGTGCAAAGGCTATAGTGTCGCTCTTCCCAAGATCGGATGCGCCGAATAAAAGTTTTGATCTTCCTACCCATTTTTCACCGTTTACATCCGCACTCAATCCGGAAAGAAGTGATGAACCCTGATAGACGAGCATAGACGTATCATAGTGAAGTGTGAGTTCTGCCGAAGAGAGGAAAGAGTTGTGACTGATTATGATCGGAATATCAATACTCGCTCCGATCGTATCATTAAATTCCCCGAATGAAGAAAGTAC
>JANYLL010000381.1 GCA_025357895.1 Ignavibacteriota bacterium | reverse complement strand
ATGCGGACACGGTATCTTTCTACGGATTTTTCATCTATGCGGAGCATCTCGGCGATCTCCCAACTTTTCAGCATTCCTTTTATCAAGGCACATACTCGCAGCTCCATCGGAGTAAGCACACGAAAACGCCGGGCAAGTTTATGCAGACTTTCAGCATAAAATCCGTGGGATTCAAGTTCGATCTGCTCCCATGCAAGGTGGCGCTTCGCTCGTGATGGGCGAAGGGAGGTTCGGGATTGGCGGACATCAGTCCGACTTACTGAAACATGATCAACTGCAATGTGGGGATGTTGCATGGGAAATTCACGGTTATATCATTGAATACAAATATACTACAAGTTTTATTAAGGTATGGTCAAAATGGAAAATACGTGCTCCTACCTCTCCCAACCTCCCTTATCTATGGCATGGGAATAAGTCCCCCCACCCTCGCAAATTCTTTTTCAACCTACATATGCTGAAAAATCGCGGTCGGAGCAGGTGACTCGGGGAAAGGGTGAAGGCGGAAGAATAGCGGATGAAGGGTTCGTGAAAAATTTGAAGCGAAACCAGATCCAGTCGTTCTTTACTATGCCGGTATTATGAAGTTCGTGCTCATTCATAAGATCGCTGCATTTGATGATAAGATAGAACCAACGCTCCTCCCAACGAAGCGCAAAAATATAGATAAGCGGCGTTTCCTTGACTTCCGATAGCTACGCAAATTTTATGCGCACCTGTCCGCAAAAACCATAAGGCTTTTTCTTGCAGTTCGCGGAATATATTCATGCTGTGCAGAAAGCAGCGGAAAGCGATTATAAACCAATGGCAAAACTTATAAGCCTTCTTTTTTAAGTCGGAGCGCCACTCGCGCTTGGATCCTTTTCTGTGCTTCGGGTGAAAGGATTATTCCTTCGATACGTGCAGACGCAATCGAAGACCTAAGAATAATCTCTCTCCGTTTGTCTTTATTACGAAGTTCCTTCATGGTACCGGTTATCAGCTTTTTCATCTTTTTATAAAACAAATTTCCCTCTCTTCTTGTGCCCTGCACCGTAAGTCGGTAGTGGGTCAGTTCGAATTTAAAAAAATAGATATTCCTTTTTGTCATTCCCGCGTAGGCGGGAATCCATATCTTTTGATGCACTTTTCATCTGGATTCCCGCTTTCGCGGGAATGACAAGATCAAAATGACCCACTACCCGTAGGTGCAATCTTTCATAGCTAAGATTTTCCTTCTCCCTTCACCAACTCCTTATACATTCCGAATAAAAATTCTAAGCGTTCGAGTTCGGTTTTGAAGGCTGCTTTTCTATAGCAGGCATCTACGGCAGAATCTAATTTCCGGTGCGCATCGAGAATACTGCGACTCTCTTATTTGCCCTAACATATTTCAGAGGATTGGCGCTTTCGTTTCCAGCATTACCAAAGCCCTGAAAGGGCAAAGTACCCATAGCCAAGTGTGAAGCAAAGCGAAACTCTGGGTTAATCAGAAAAACCGGACTGCATTTTTTTCCCTAAATGCTTTGCCGCTTTTTTAATCTCTTGTAGTTTGGAAGGATTTCTTTTTACTTCGAGAAGTTCTAAAGTCAACTGCAGTTTTTCTATATAGTCCATGAGATCAATCTTTTGCTTTCTTGATAAGCTCGGATCAAATAATCTTTTTTCTAATAAACCATAGAGTTGTCTGATCTCTTCTTCTCTATCAGCGATCCGGTTCTCTGAGATATTCTTTACTTGAAGAAATGAAGGAAAAAAAACATCGGAAAATGTCTGATAAGAGCGTGGGCTATTTTCCACTTCTTGGATAGTTCTTTCGAGATAAGTCATATTTTTTCTAACTTTATTAACAAATAATTCCCTTTTTTAATTACATCTACAACTTGAAAACTCGTCCCGGACATAATGAGAATTTCTTCCTCATTTGGGGAAAAGGAAAACTCTTTGATCGATTTCCCGCTTCGAGTGGAAATTTGAAATTTTGCATTGAATTTTGGCATTGCGCGTCCAATTAATATTGATTTGCTTGCCGAAATGAAGCCCCTATCAAGTATCACCAATCCTTTTTGGAATGCATTCCTATAGCCATTCAATTGCCGATTTTCGAGGTACGCAGTTCGATGCACAAGGCTAAGATGATCAGGAAGTTTCGAAAGTACGGATCCAAGCAGTTCAGAAACTTTGGATGTTCTGCCCTTCCGCAAACTCTTATTGATCTTCCGGTATCCATCTTTTGTATAATAATAAATAAGCGTCTTTTCGAAAATAGTCAAGCCATTTTCGAGATCACTTATAGGCGATTGCTGAACTTCAGCCAGTTCGTTCTTTAAATATCTTCGGACATATTTCTCTGTCTCGCTCACGCACCCTCCTTCCCCTTCTTCTTTCCTTCTCCCTTCACCAACTCCTTATACATTCCGAATAAAAATTCTAACCGTTCGAGTTCGGTTTTGAATGCTGCTTTTCTATAGCAGGCATCTACAGCGGAATCTAATTTCCGGTGGGCATCGAACAAGACTTTCGGCATCGTGTTCGGATCATAAAGATCAGCAAGCGTGGCATCCGGGAATTCCTTTCGCGCATCAAGCACTTTCTGCGCATATTACTCAGTATGTTAGGAGTAAACGATCAAATACCTGCTCATCCAGGCTTTTCTGTCCTTCAATTTGGAATCTTCTTAGCATTGAGATTCCGCAATCAATCATAATTTCTTTTTCAAATAGACCTTTAGGAAGCGGGATATCGCACAATAAATTACCTGATTTCTTATTACCATCTATACTAAGTGCCACCTTAACCCCTCGACTCTTCGCTATATCAATTTGATAGAGTAACTCAGCAAGTTTAAATGTCTGAGCACCATATAATATTGATTGGCTATAGGAATAAGGTGGATCGCAATAAATGAAGTCTCCTTCTTTAGCTTGCTCAAAAATATTTTTATAATCACAGCAGAGAAAAGTAATATGGTTGAGTCTCTTGTACCATTCCTTAACTCTTTTTTCAAAGCTCGCCACCGAGATTGGATCATGAGCCCCACAAGGTGTAGACATGTAACCATCGTGCTTTCTAAATCTAATTACACCGCCATAACAAGATCGCGACAAAAAGAGAAAATCTGGCCCATTAGGATTTTCATTATAGGATCTTCTAACATCTAAATATACTTTTTCTTTGGACTCATCTACCATTCGATTACGCCTAACCGCATACCACTCTAACAATCTTTCAGGATCGGTGACAAGAGTCTGCCAAATTTCAATCAGTGGTTTAAAAGTGTCTGATCCAATGCCTCTCTTTGGACTAATTGTCGCCAATACTGCACCACTACCTAGGAAAGGTTCAAAATAATTGTTGAAACTAGAGGGTAGATTCTTTGCAATAGGAAGTGCAGACTTGTATTTGCTGCCCACCCATTTTAGCAATTGGTACTTTGGTGGATAATACATCCGAAATTTTTCCTCTACTTCAAATAGCATTTTTGTTAAATTCTAGTTGTGTAATTCATTACTGCAACAGAATAGAATTGAAAAATGTGCCTAAATCCCATTTTGGGATATTCCATT
>JANYLL010000373.1 GCA_025357895.1 Ignavibacteriota bacterium | reverse complement strand
GTTTACGGTATTAAATCATTACCCGGATTAGATATCTATATGTTCCCGACATCTGAGGAATTATATCAATTTGTTGGGACACGTGAAGCAAGTATTTCTAAGCCATGGAAACGCTCAGTTTATATTACCAAACAAAATCTTCATTCGTTAAAACATGAAATGGCGCATATTATGCTGGCGAGTTATGGAAGTTTTCCATTCGATATTAGCTGGAGCACAGGACTGACCGAAGGTGCTGCCGTTGCAATTGAAGATGATTACGATGGAATACGTGCTGTCGATGAATATTCAGCGCGCATGTTGCAATTAAAACTCGCAGACGGAGTGCAACAGGTTATGCAGCCATCAGGGTTTCTTTCTGCGGCTCCCTCTCAGAGTTATGTGCTCGCCGGTTCATTCTCAAAATATCTTATTCAGAAACATGGCGCTGAAAAATTTCTGAAAGTATATAGGGAAAGAGATTTTGAAACAGTCTATAATAAGCCATTATCAGAGTTTGATAGAGAATGGAAAAAAACATTAATGACTGAATTCGAAACGCCTATGAATTATTACGATTCACTTCGGATGAACTATTATTTTATGCGGACATCTATTGTTCAACAGCCATGTATTCGCAGAATTGGCAAATTGTTAAAAAAGGCAGACGAAGAATTTAAAAACAAAAATTATAAACTTGCTGATAGTATTTATGAAATTGTAGTAAATGAAAGCGGAAGGGGAAGAGCAATTCAGGGCAGAGTTCAATCTTTGCTTCATTTAAAAAACTTTCAGGGTGCACTTGAAGTTCTCGATACTACTACTGCTGCACAAGAAATAAAAAACAAGGCGGCGTTGCATTTGCTTCGAGGCGATGTGATCGCGATGACAACCGGAGACCTTCGAAAAGCATCTGACGAATGGGAAGAAGCTATAAAATTAGAACTCGGCGATTCCTATTTTATTAGTGCATTCACGCATCGATATTTTTTTGGCAGTGCAAAAAATGTTCCGGCGGTTCAGAAAGCGCTTAGTGATATTTATAGCATCGAACCGGAAGGGAATAAGTATGACTTGCTCTATTCAATTGAGCCGAGTGATTCCAATGATTATGCCTTTACTGTTTCTCGACTTTATATGTATTCATCTTACCTTTACAGAACAGGGGCACTTTCTAAAGCATATACAATCTGGAAGAATGGTCGAGAAAAAATTGCCAATATTATACCGGATACGTCTGTTGTTAGCTTGCAGCTCTTCGAAAAACTTGCTGAACAAAAATATCTTCACTATCAAGAAATATTTAAGGAAGTTCATTAAACTGAAGAAGAGAATCATCATGCTCTGATTTCATAACAGAAATGTAATGAACAAGTTGGCATTGGTATTAGTTAATATGAGCTAAGAAAAACGAAACGTATGAATATTGGAATAACGTGTTACCCAACGTATGGCGGCTCTGGAGTTGTTGCAACGGAACTTGGCAAGTCACTTGCCCAGCGCGGACATAAAGTACACTTCATAACTTACGCACTTCCGATGCGCCTGACCGCTATCGGACATGATGCCGATAGTTACATTGAAAATATTTTTTATCATGAAGTGGAAATGTCAACCTATCCACTTTTTGAATTCCCGCTCTATTCCATGGCATTGACAAGCAAGATGGTCGAAGTTGCGCGATATGAGAAGCTTGATCTTGTTCATGCCCACTATGCGATTCCGCATGCAACTTCGGCACTACTTGCTAAACAAATTCTTCTGGGAGATCTGAAGATCGTTACGACACTTCATGGGACAGACATTACGCTCGTTGGGCAAGAGCCAAGCTTCCAACCGTTGATGAAATATTCTATCGAATCATCCGATGTTGTAACTTCAGTTTCTGAATACTTAAAGCGGGAGACAATCGAAAAATACGGTGTGGAAAAAGATATTATTGCAATTCCAAATTTTATCGATACAGTTTTTTTTCATCCGGTCGATGCAAAAAATCTTCGTAGGCTTATGGCTCCGGGTGATGAAAAAATTCTTATCCATGTCTCAAATTTTCGCGCTGTCAAGCGTGTAAGTGATGCGATCAGAGCATTCAAGATCATCCTTGATTCAGGAATAAAAGCAAAATTTCTGCTTGTTGGTGACGGTCCTGATCGCGGTGAATGCGAAATCCTTGCACGCGAACTTGGGATTTGGCAGCAGACGCGTTTTCTCGGTAAGCAGGCAGAACTTGCTTCTATTCTTTCGATCAGCGACGTATTCCTTATTCCTTCCGGTAACGAGAGTTTCGGACTTTCAGCACTGGAAGCAATGGCATGCGGCGTACCTGTTATTTCCAGCGATGTCGGCGGTTTGCCTGAAGTGAATGTCGATGGTAAAACCGGATTTATCGTGAAGATGGGCGATGTTGCAGCCATTGCAAAAAGAACAATCGAATTACTGACTAATAATGAACTTCATCAGCGGATGAGCAAAGCGGCATTAGCTCATGCAACCGGAAATTTTACGAAAGAACAAATCGTCCCCATTTACGAAGCAGCATACGAAAAAGCGATGAGTATGTAATGTCACCAATTCTATGAATATCGTCATTATCGGCACAGCATATCCTCTTCGCGGGGGAATAGCACATTACGTCTCGCTCCTCCATGATGCGCTTATCAAGCACGGGCATGAAGTTCATGTCGTGACGTTCTCACGTCAATATCCAAAAATACTTTTCCCCGGAAAATCACAAGAAGAAAAAGGTGATGCAGGAGCGCCGCTTAAATCACTTCAGCTTATCGATTCAATCAATCCTTTTTCCTGGCGTAAAGCGGGGAAAGTGGTTGCAGATCTTGAACCGGATATGATCATCTTTAAATTCTGGATACCTTTTTTTGCACCCGCTTATGGGATGATCGCTCGTGTTGCGAAATCAGTACTCAGAAAAAAAGGAAAAGAATGTAAAGTCGTATTCATTGCCGATAATGTCATCCCACATGAAAAACGTCTTGGAGATAGAGCATTTACCAATTATGCATTCAAAGCGGTAGAATATTTTATAGTGCAATCCGATGCTGTTGAACGTGATCTGAAAATTGTAAAGCCCGATGCGAAATATATAAAGCTTGCACATCCGATTTATCAGATCTTCGGTGAGTCTATAGATAAAAGAAAAGCCAGAGAAGAACTTGGTATTCCTCATGAAGCTCCCGCAATCCTTTTTTTCGGGTATATCCGAAAATATAAAGGTTTGGATATTTTGCTCCGGGCAATGCCGCTGCTCTTAAAATCATTGCCTGAATTACGGCTGATCATAGCAGGAGAATTTTACGGCGACGAAGCAGAGTACCAAAAACTAATCGATGATCTGAAAATTCCTGCAAAAAATCTTGTTCTTGCAACTGATTATATTGCAAATGATAAAGTGGCAACATATTTCAGTGCTGCGAATGTTGTGGTGCTTCCGTATCGCACTGCCACACAATCTGGTATAGTGCAGATCGCGTATAATTTTGATGTTCCCGTTATTGCAACCGATGTCGGAGGACTTTCTGAGGTAGTAATTGACGGAATCAGCGGAATCATCACAAAAGAAGCGACGCCTGAACTCGTTGCAAAAGATGTTGAGCACTTTTTTAATGAAGCATTGGAAGAGAAATTACGCGCCGGAGTCCGCGAAGAAAAGAAGAAATATTCTTGGGATACATTTGTTGAAGGAATTGAAAAAATAGCTGATAGCAAATAGCTGATAGAATAGGGTCATTTCACTCGTTTATTACTATCAGCTCTCAACTATCAGCAACCAGCTAAAAATTTATTAATGCCAAAATTTCCACCGAGAACACAGGAGAAAGTTGATAAACTTGCCAAACGCAAGGATATTAATTCTTACGAGCGATATTACTTCGGCTATCAATATGGCTTGGGAAGCGAATATATCGTGCCTTATCTCAAAAGCAAAGGCGTTCAACTTGCCAGAGCACGAATCTGCGAGATCGGTTGCGGCGAAAGTGGCGTCCTTGCTGCTCTTGCCGATGAAGGCGCTGCGGAAATTGTCGGTATTGATATTCGTGATCTTGCGATCGAAAGCTCGGAGAAAATTTTCGATGCTATCGGTACCAAAGGCGAATTCGCAATTCATAATATTATTACGCAAGCTCCGCCTGAAAAATGGGAGGGACATTTCGATCTTGTACTGCTTCGTGATGTGATCGAGCATCTTGAAGAAACAGAACTCAGCCTTCGCCACGTCATGGATTTTATGAAACCCGGAGGATGGCTCTATGTCGTTTTCCCTCCGTATTACTCACCATTCGGCGCGCATCAGCATTTACTCGGTAATAAAATGGGAAAACTTCCATTCATCCAGCTTATGCCGGAAGGATTATTTGCCAAATCTTATAAAAATGCAAGATTGCAAATTGATGTGGAAGAAGTTTCAATGCTGCGGAGAATCAGGCTTACAATAGGCAAGATGCGTAGGGCAATAAAAAATGCCCTATTAGAATTAGTAGATGAGCAACTTTACTTCCTCCGTCCGGTTTTTAAACTCAAATTCGGTTTGCCTCCGATCAAGGCAAATTTTTTAAAACGTATTCCGGGTTTGCGTGAACTTCTGGCGCTGGAAGCTTCGTATTTGTTGAGGAAGAAACAGATATGATATTCTCTCTCGTATTTTCTGGATTTGGTATATAGAACTCAGTATGTTGCTCCAAAAATTGTGGATTAAAAACTCCTCTCTTGCAATAGCATTGGTTGTTGGATTATCGCTTTTTTTTATTGGGTTATTCCTTTTTTTAAGCATCAAACGAATTATTTTCCCATATGAGATAGGATGGATGGAAGGTTCGATTATCGAACACGCTGCACGAATTTATTCAGGGAAGCAATTATATGTACAACCAACGATTGAGTTTGTAAACTGGCTTTACCAGCCATTTTACTATTATGTGACAGCGACAATAATGCATCTTACAGGTGTATCGTATTCGGCAGGCAGAATTGTTTCATTCAGTTCTACTCTTTTTTCAGGAGGTCTAATTTTTCTGGTGACACATAAGATAGTTTCTGACAGCAAATGGCATAGCTTTCTCGCCCCAATAATATATCTTGCTGCTTTTGGTGTGACAGGTTACTACTATGACCTTGCAAGCGTCGATGCATTGTTCAATTTGCTCATTCTTTCCTCTCTTGGTATTATAGTATATTCTCAAAAGTCTTATGCGATAATATTCTCAGCATTCATATTAGCACTTGCTGTTTTTACAAAACAACAAGCGTTTATCTACATAATCCCGATTCTAGTTTGGATATTTCTTGTGCAGCATTCTCGCGGAGCCTTACTTTTCTTTGCTACAGTTATTTTCTGTTTTCTGTTCGGCACATATTTACTGGTTGAGGCAAATGGCAATTGGTATTTCTTTTATGTATATTCAATACCAAATGCAAAAGCTTCCGGATTTGATGTTTTGAGACTGCCATTTGTTTTTTCGAACTTTCTCTTTTCATTCTTTGGGATAGGCTGCACGGTAATTATTTTTTCTTGTTTACGATCACATTTTGGATTGAAAAAGTTCTTAGGAAGTGCTTTTGGTCTTATTATACTTATGCTCATAACAGCCGCAATACAACTGACAATGCATTTAGGAGATATTCTGTCATATAAAAACGTGGCAATGCCGTTCACTGCTGTTTTTGCAATTGCATTTACAATTTCCTTACGCAATCTTCAATATTCACTTAATCCTCGGTGGCGTAAGTTTATCCCATGGGTTACATTGATGCAGCTTTTAGCATTGTTATATAATCCTCGCGGCGAAGAATTGATCGATATTAGAGATAAGGATTACAGAGCAGGAGAAAATTTTATACGAGAAGTTACTTCTATGGATGGGAATATCCTCATAGCCTCACATCATTTAATACCGCTTCCACGTGGTATCCTTCGGCATGCAAATTTTTTGGCATTTGCCGATGTCATGGTGGTTGGTGATTCGACATCTCGGCACTTAATGAAGTCATGGGAATGTTCTCTGGAAAATCATTCTTATGACTTTATCATAACTGATGAAAGCGTTTTTTCCCATGGAGAAAAATTTCGCGGGTATGTATTTTCCCGAAGTTGTAATGACACAGAGCCATTAATATATCGTTCGCGCGTTGGACCGTTTACGACATCTCCGCGATATATTTATGTTCTGAAAAATAGATAAGTTCTTGCATCATTAAAAGGATCATACTTTCATGCAACTAAGATAATTCCGAGTATGTAACTTCCATAATATTTCAGTGTTTATCAGTTATTATGAAAATTACTTTTTATTGCATATTTATTATTGGCAGTGTCTGGAGTATATCTGAGGCACAAATAAACCCCTATTCGCGCATGACCGATCCGCGAGCAATCGCAAGGCTTGACGGACCTGATCGTGAGCCGCTGCGATATAGAATTAGTTATGGCTATCCAGCTGCACGTGATCCACAAGATGGAAATTTTATTCTCGCATCAGATAGTGGTTCTGGGATTATTACTCATATATGGTTTGTAAGCAACATTCCTGATTCCACCACAAATTTTAAGCTTTATATTGATGATGAACTTATTTCTTCTTCCACCTACTCATCCTTTTTTGACAGTGTTCATGGGATACTCCGCCCACCATTTGATACAACATATCCGCCGGTAGCAAAAGTATGCGATATCCAGCTACCTTATAAAAGGAATTTTAAGATAACCTTTATTGGTGCAGGTATTACTGTTTACTATGCAATTGCCTGGCGTCCGGTTTTAGATTCATCGCTTCTGCCTTCTTTTCGATCCCTTCAGTCTTTTGTGAACAGACAAGACCAAATTAGTGCCGAAAATATCCATGACATGAAAGTGCCTATGTGGCAAAATGAAAAACCCGTTCATTTTTTTGACACCGCTTCACTTATCGCCGGGACGAAAGCAACATTATGTAATATTAAAGGACCTGCAATGATAGAGAAATTGCATTTTAAGCTTCCGACGTATGATTTTGATCAACTTGATTCAGTTTCGCTTAATATCTACTGGGATAATTCTCCTTATCCGGCGGTGCATGTTCCCTTATCAGATTTTTTTTGCTCATCGAATACAGGAATTAACGTGAGATCGTATGCAATTCGACGTGATTCAAGCGGACTCACTTCCTACTTTGCAATGCCCTTTGCAGTAAATGCGCGAATTGAATTACAAAATACTTCAAAACGAGACCTTCAAATCCAAACGGAAATAAATTATTCTCAAGAGCCGATAGATAAAAGTAAATATGGATATTTCCATGCCTTCTTCAGCGAATCAAATCCCACTCACTATCATATTTATCATCCGGTTCTCCATGAGCGTGGTAAAGGCAGGTATGTCGGCTTATATTTTACTGCCCCTCGAAATACTACCGGTGCAGTCCTTGAAGGGGATCCGATCTTTACTGTTGATTCCACCTCAAGAAATAACTTTAGATATACAGGTGGGGAAGATTATTATAATTCAGCATGGTGGTTCTGGGGAATTCTTTTCAGCAAGCCTTTTTCAGGCCATGTAAATTTTATTAAATCCTTTTATCGGTTCCATATTTTGGATGCAATTGATTTCAATACGACTTTCGATTTTAGTCTACAGCCCGGAACAGTTACCGATCTCAAAGAAGACTTTCGCACGGTTGCATATTATTATAAACGAGTGACGGCTTTTTGGACATCTCGTGATACTATTAGGAGCGGCGAGCTATGGAATGTCTCGGGAACAGGGTACAAGCCAAATTCTGTAATTATTGCAAAGTTTGACAATACTGAGACAATATTTACTACTACAGCAAATGACTCCGGAGCATTCAATGCATATTTCGAAGTACAACCCTCATCTATTTATGGAGCCAGAACCTTATCAATAAATGATGAAGTTCGCCCGGAACCTGTCTATATACTTGGTTCTTCTGCTATCCGACCGATTGTTGACTCGCTGCCGACAACTTTGCGGTACCGAGACACACTGTTAGTTACCGGAACAGGTTTCGATCAAGGAGAAAACGTACAAATATTTCTTGATAGTATTCTGATTTCAGGTACTGATACAATCGTTACAGGACGTGATTATCGTTTTAATGCAAAAGTCCGAATGCCGAATATAGCAGATTGGAAATACCATCTCCGCGCTGTTGGTGACCATCACAATGATGGCACAGCAAATGATCTTATTACCATCACCCGCATAATTCCCTACGAATTCGAAGACATTATTCCATGGGCTAACGCCGATAACGGTCCTTTTTATTATAAAAATTTGAGTACTGATTGGGGAGAAGAATGGAGCCAGCAAGCTATAGCAGTATATGAAGCAAAAGGAGAGAATCAAAAAGTAGCCTTTAAGTTTTATGTTCCCTTGAACGATACCTTTGATGTAAGGGTAGTTCTCACTGCTGGTGTAAAATTTGGAAATTTCACTTATTCGGTAGATGGAAAATATTTTGGGACATTTAATGGTTATGCAGCTGATTCATGGGATGAATATGAACGTCCATCAGACACACTGAAACTCCATACGATTTTTTTCACCAAAGATACCCACACTATCGTTTTCAAATGTTTAGGAAAGGATACCGCTGCCAAGGAATACCGCTTGGGCGCAGATCTTCTCCTTCTTACTCCGACAACAAAAATGGCCCTGCCAAAAGGTGTCTTCGTTACACCTAAAGATACCTCTTTATCAGGAATTGATTCTCCTGGTGTGATGAACTCATATATAATCCTCTATCCGAATCCAATTGGTAGCGGAGAACTCACTCTTGGCCTTGATCCACCGGAAATACTCCCTAATGGAAAGCTGGATATAATTCTCACAGATATTATAGGAAGAAGAGTTCGTTCGGAATTTAATATACCTTTGGGTACGAACGGCGCTTATACGCATTTCGATGTGTATTCTTTACCAACCGGAAATTATCTGGCCGAGTTTATTATCCATTCCGGTGCTGCAACGCAGAGAGTCTCACGAATGGTGCAGATTCGGGAATAGCGGGAATAGTCGTTGGTCTTTAGTCGTTAGTCTTTAGCAGAAAAGACCAAAAAAATACGACGACCTTTTGAAATACGTACTCTTCATTACATATTACTTTCCGCCTGCCGGCGGTCCCGGTGTGCAGCGCGTCACGAAGTTTATCAGGTACTTGCAGGATTTCGGCTGGACTCCGATAATTCTGGTGCCGGACAATCCTGAATATCAGGCACGAGATGAATCATTAGCCAAAGAATTGCCGCATGATCTCATCGTCCGCCGCTCACATATTTTCGAGCCGTATGATCTCTATCGAAAATTTACCGGCACAAAAGAAGGAGTATCGCTTGATATTAATGTATTTCAAAAAGGGAGCAAAATTTCCTTAAAGCAAAAAATTGCAAATTTTATCCGCGCTACTTTTTTTATCCCTGATGCGCGTATCGGCTGGTATAAAAGCGCAGTGAAAGAAGCGATGAAGATCGTCGGAGAATATCCTATTGAAATGATCTATTCTTCTTCACCGCCTTATACCGTTTCGGTGATTGCAAGAAAAGTATCGAAGAAAACGGGCATTCCATTTGTTGCTGGTTTCAGGGATCCGTGGTCCGGGTTTGAAGTTTCTGCACCGAAACGTTGGCTCGTGCCAAGAGAGATCGATAAATATCTGGAGCGCTTAGTTTTTCAGGATGCAAAAAAAATTGATGTTGCATGGAAAGGTATAACCTATGATGCAATTGCTAAATACCCTGATCTGCCTGAAGAGAAGTTTATTCATATTCCCAATGGCTTTGATAGTGCAGATTATACCGAGCACGATATTTATAAGCGCGCAGAGCGAAAACGCGGCGAAAAATTTATCATGACATATTCAGGCTCCCTCTACGGTCCACGCAATCCAAAGAATTTTTTCAAGGCAATAGAACTTTTGCTTGATAGGAATGAGATCGATCCGAATAAAATTCATTTGAGATTTGTCGGACGTATGGGTGATGATTTACGGGAAATGTTCGAAGCGCCAATGATAAAACCGCTTGTCGAAAAACTTGACTACGTTCCGCATTCACAAGCTGTTGAGCTTATCACCGATAGCGATGCATTGCTTCTGATCGTTGATGATATTCCAAGCGTCGAGCATATCGTACCCGGAAAAGTGTATGAATATCTCGGTGCGATGCGCCCTATTCTGGCAATCGCACAACCTAATGGCGCGATTGGTGAACTATTGAAAGAAACCCATGGTGGCGAAGCCGTTGCGCAAAGTGATATTGAAGGGCAAGCAAGAGTGATAAAAAGATTTTATGAGAGTTGGCTTCTGGGAAAATCTCCTTCATCGGAAATGGATGCAAATATGATATCGCAATATGAGCGGCGTGAAGCAACGAGAAAACTAGCGGATGTGTTTAATAGCATTCTTACAATATGATCTGGCAGGAAGCTATTAACAACGCAGGATTACTATTCGCGGAAAAGGGAATCTCCGATGCACAGATAAATTCCGAATACCTTGCATTGCACGTCCTTGGAATCTGGAATAAAAGTGAACTGCAAAAACATATCAATGAACCTCTTACAAACGAGCAAGAAATAAATTTCGATGAATTCGTTAACCGTCGTCTCATGCATGAGCCATTACAGCATATTATCGGCGAGACGGAATTTTTTGGACTTCGTTTATTTACTTCAACGGCTGCGCTGATTCCGCGTCCCGATACGGAAATTCTTGTGGAAGAAGTTTTGAAAGCAGTCGATGGTCGATCGTCGATGGGCGATTGTCGGATATTAGATATTGGCACAGGGTCGGGGATTATTGCATTAGCTCTTGCATCGAAACTTCCGCAGGCTCTTATTACAGGAATCGATATTAGCGCCGATGCAATTGCTCTTGCAAATAAAAATAAGGAGCGCCTGAAAACAGAGAATGTCTCTTTTGAACTCGCAGATATTTTTGATGATGATATTGCAAAAAGATTTCCATCTTCGCTCGATCTGCTTGTTTCCAATCCGCCATATATTAGCATAGAAGAATTTGAGACGCTTGATAGGGAAGTCCGTGACTTCGATCCGCGAATCGCTTTGACCGATGATGGTGATGGTTTGCGTTTTTACCGAAGAATCGCAGAACTTGCTCCTAAGTTACTCAAGCCTGAAGGGAAAATATTTGTGGAGATCGGTTATAATGCCATCAACCATGTCGAAAAAATATTTTTTGATGCAGGGTTACAAGTTGTTGGGAAAGTAAAGGATTTACAAGGAATTGAAAGAGTTATGATCGCAAAAGAAAACCCCATACCCTAAACCCCACACCCCAGAAGACAATGCGCTTATTAATTCAAAGAGTATCCCAAGCCAAGGTAACAGTGGATGGCAAAATAACCGGTGAGATCGGCAAAGGGCTTCTCGTTTTTCTTGGAGTCGGAGAAGATGATACTGGAGCAATTTGTGCAGAAATGGCAGGAAAAACAGTCCGTTTACGCATTTTTGAGGATGAAAACGGGAAAATGAATCTCGATATAGTTCAGATTTCAGGCAGCGTTCTTGTCGTAAGCCAGTTCACTCTTTTTGCCGATATACGAAAGGGAAACCGCCCGAATTTTACTGCTGCAGCAAAGCCGGATAAGGCAAAAAAGCTTTACGAGAAATTCATTACCGATCTTAAACATCTTTTAGGCGAAAAAAGGGTTTCTGAAGGGGTTTTCGGAGCCATGATGGAAGTCGAATTAATTAATGACGGACCTGTAACAATTTGGGTTGATAGTTGTTGATATATAGTCACGGTTCGGCTAATGTTCAACGTAACAAAGCCCTACCGTTTGGTGTCCTTGAATCAAGAATCATTACATCATATTGAAGTTTTTTATACAAAGGGGATAATTTATGCATTCATCAAACTTGATTTCTTTAAGACACATTGCAATCCTTTGCTTGGTTCTGGCAGGGGTATATTCGGGTATTTCGAGTAAGCTTTTGGCACAACCCTGTGGTGGCTACGGTCAGAAAGGCGACGCCACAAGCCTGGGAACGGAATTCCTGCTTTGCTTCATGGCAAATGAAACTGTAGGATTTGATCCTTTCGATGCACGTTATCAGGATATTTATCTTGCTTCAACTGACCAACCTGCAGATATTACCATTACTTGCAGAGCATTCCCCAAATGGAGTCATATTGTCCATTTGAATACAGGTGCTGCAACCTCCTATCGTATATCTTCAGATCCTGTTATCGGCTATCCGACTCAAGATGCGATTATTGAAAGCAGTGAATTAATCAATCAGACAGTATTCAAAGTGGTTTCGACTACTCCGATCGCCTGTTACGGCATGAATAATAAGCACGTCACTGCCGACGCTTTCCTTGCACTTCCAAAAAGTGTTGCAGGTTATGATTATCTCGTGATGAGCTATTACACTTCAACACAACTGGTAGGACAGGAGCAGCCTTCTGAGTTTTGTGTTGCTTCTTTTGAGCATGACAATACGGTAACGATCGTTCCTACAGCTCTGACTCGTAACGGCAACCCTGCCGGACAAAAAATGACATTCGTGCTTGATTCCGGTGAAGCAGTGCAGATTCAGGCGGATCCATTCACTGCAAAGGGTGACCTTACGGGATCTTCAGTAACTTCAACAAAGAAAGTTGTTGTCTATGGTGGCCATGCACGAACGGAAGTTCCGACCGGATATTTTACTATTTCGCAGGGGGGTCGGAGTGTCAGCCGCGATCATTTATGCGAAGCAATACCACCGATCCAATCTTGGGGCACTTCGTTCATCACGAAGAATTTTGGTCGTGAGGACGGAGACATCTTGCGTGTGCTTGCCAAAGCTGCTAATGATACGGTTAAGATCAATGGCAAGCAATGGGGGGCACCTTTTAAGGCAAATGAATTTCGTGACTATACTTTTCTCCACAGTGATACTGCTCTTAACAATATTGCTACCGTTGAATCGAACTATCCTATTCTTGTCGGAATGATCGCTCATTCTGCATCATCTACTAGCGGAATCGGTGATCCTTTCCTTGCAATTGTTCCTCCTTTAGATGAATCCTTCAATGATTTCACATATTTCATTTCTAACGACTCTGAATATTTTACGAACGAGCAATTCCTTATCATTGCTACGGAAGTAAGTGGAGCCGGTACTCTATCAATAGATAATGTAGTAGTTCCTAAATTAGCCTATTCGGTTATTCCATCTCCACTCAATGGAGGAAAACACTATGCTGCAGCAACGATTAGCCAAAGCAGAGGCATTCACCGAATCATCTCACCTCGTCCGCCTACCGATGGATTTACGATCCTCGCATACGGTTGGGGAAGCGTGATATCCTATGGCTATACAGCAGGATATTTACTTAAACCTATTACAGGGATACTGCCGAAATCATCTCCGTCGCATACTTATGCACCAAGACCGGGAGAGCCTGTGCCTGTTCCGCCTTCAACGATTACCGTTAAGGATATTTTGACGGAAAGGGCATATTTTGACAGCGTTAAAATTATGTACACTCAGAATAAAGGGGATATTGCCGTCCATTTGAAAAATGATATTGCAACCGAAATCGGAACGATCGAACCGGGCGAAGAAAAAACTCTCGAACTTACAACTTCAAAGCCTGTAGAAGATGTCACCACCGGAAATGTAAGGATATGGTATCATTCAAGATTATGGGTAGATATGCTTCCGGTTGATTTCCCGTTTATCATCACGCCTCAGCCGCAGGCAGATGTGAAAAATTCATCGACAGAGACCACTATATTAGAAAATTATCCGAATCCTGTTTCAGGAAGGACGACGGTACACTTCCGTATTCCTTCACGTGCATACGCGACGGTGAAGATCTATGATGCGTTGGGCAGAGTTGCTCGGATAGTATCGCAATCAGTAATGAGCGAAGGAGAGCATTCATTCAATGTGAATACTTCCGGACTTGCTGCAGGAAGTTATACGATCGAATTACTTGCACCGGAAATCGGAGTTAACGAACATAGCTCAATGATCGTCATAGAGTAATATTTTGAGAATAGATTTTTTTATATAGAGGAGATATTTATGCATTCATCAAACTTGCTTTCCTTAAAACGCATTTCAATTATCTGCTTCGTACTTGCAGGTGTGCTATCAATTCTTCCTGATAAGCTTTCAGCGCAGCCATGCGGAGGCTACGGGCAAACAGGAACTGTCACCAGCCAGGGCACGGAATTTCTGCTATGCTTCATGCAGAATGAGTCCTCAGGTTATGATCAGTCGAACACACGTTATCAGGATATTTATCTTGCTTCGGCAGGTGATTCTACAACGATCACCATCACCTGTAAAGCATTTCCGAAGTGGAAGAAGGTCATTCATTTGGATGCAGGTAAAGCGACATCTTACCGTTTATCGACTGATGCGGATATTGGCTATCCAAACCGCGATGCCATTATTGAAAGCAGTGAATTAATTGATCAAACAGTATTCAGTGTGGTCTCTACGACACCGATCGCCTGTTACGGAATGAACAATAAGCAGTTTACTGCAGATGCTTTCCTTGCGCTTCCCAGAAGCGTTGCCGGAATTGAATATCGGGTGATGAGCTATTATACTTCAACGCAACTAACGGGTCAGGAAATGCCTTCGGAGTTTTGTGTTGCTTCTTTTACAGATAATAATACGGTAACGATCACTCCAACAGCATTAACACAAAAAGGCAGCCCTGCCAATGCTCCACTAACCTTCGTTCTCAATGCGGGTGAAGCAGTGCAGATACAGGCTGATCCTTTTACTCCTAATGGTGATCTCACGGGATCTACCGTGACTTCGACGCAGAAGGTCGTCGTTTATGGTGGCCATGCCAGAACAGAAGCTCCGATCGGATATTTTTATCTTAATATGGGGAATCAGCGAACAAGCCGCGATCATTTGTGTGAAGCTATACCACCACTTTCCGATTGGGGTACTTCGTTCATTACTAAAAATTTCGGACGTGCCGAGGGAGATGTGTTACGAATACTTGCTAAAGATGATAACACAGACGTTTCTATCAATGGAAAAAAATGGGGAAATAGTTTTAAAAAGAATGAATTCCGTGATTATAATTTCGCAATTAGTGATTCTGCATTCAAAAATATTGCAACTGTAGAATCAAACAATCCGATCCTTGTCGCTATGATCGCTCATAGCGCAGTTAATGACGGTGGAACCGGCGATCCATTCCTTGCTATTGTTCCGCCGTTGGATGAATCCTATTATGATTTTACATATTTTATTTCAACAAGTCCTGAATATTTTGCTAAAGAGCAATATCTTATCATTGCTACGGATAAAAGCAATGTTGGTCTTCTTTCAATAGATAATAAGGTAGTAGATCCATTAGCATTTACTGATATTCCTGGTTTCACTTTCAAAGGGAGACACTATTCTGCAACAACATTGAATCAAGACACCGGTATCCATCGCATCGTCGCGCCACCAAGTGGTTTTACTATTCTTGCTTATGGATGGGGAAGTGTTGTATCCTATGGCTATACTGCCGGCTACTTGCTCAAACCTATTACAGGGCTTTTGTCAATGTCTCAGCATTTGCCAAATGTCGCCCCGCGACCCGGTGATCCAACTCCTCTGGCACCGCCATCAATCACTGTAAAGGATATTTTAACAGAGCGAGTATATTTTGATAGCGTAAAGATTACTTATTCTCAGAACAAAGAGCATATCCCCGTTCGTTTGAAAAATGATATAGCTACAGAGATCGGAACAATCGAAATGGGCGAAGAGAAAACTCTTGAACTTACCACTTCGAAGCCGGTTGAAGATGTAATCATCGGCAATGTGCGTATATGGTATCATTCCCATTTATGGGTAGATATGCTTCCGGTTGATTTTCCTTTCGTGATCACTCCGGAGCCACAGGCAGATGTAAAAGCTTCATCGGCATCGATGACACTATTGGAAAATTATCCGAACCCTTCCTCAGGCAAGACGACGGTGCATTTCCGTATACCATCACGAGCTCATGCAAGCGTGAAGATCTACGATGCACTCGGACGGGTTATTCGTACGGTGATGCAGGGAATGGTAAGTTCAGGAGATCAGGATATTACGATCAGTACGAAGGGCATTACGCCCGGAGAATACACTCTTGAACTTCTTGCTCCGGAGTTAGGGATCAGCGAGCACAGACATTTGATCGTGATCGAATAATAATTTTTTGAAGAGTTTGTAGAGAATGAAGGCTGAGAAGAAAATAGATCGGCGGCAGCAGTTCGGTGGGCGAGTTTTCGCGCATTCGTTTTTTACTGCGCTTATTTTTTTCCTGATACCGGCAGCGCGCTCTCAAACTTCAGAATCGGAGGCTGTGAGTCAAAAGGCGGCGGTCAATGTTCCCGATAAACAACTATCGACAGTTGATTTTCGGGAACAGACAGTTGATCTTTCCTCGAGGCAAATTGCATTTGCAAAACATCTTCCGACTCCGCAGTCAGTTCTTATCCCTGTCTATAAAACCTCAGGCAAAGAATTTTATTTTATCTTCCTTGCTTCTGTCGGAAGTGAGTCTTCGAATGATCCATCGCTCAGAAGGATCTATATTTCCGCTCGCTCAAAAGTTCATGGTAAAATTAGTTTAGCAAGCGGAGCATGGGAACAGCCATTTTTAACAAATGCAAAAGGATTGGTCGCAATCGATCTTCCTGACTGGGCAGAGATCATGAGTTCTCAAACGGAAGTTATTATTCCGAAAGTATTTAAGATCGAAGCGGATGATGAGATCGCCGTGTACACCCTATCTCATAAATGGCTTTCAACTGATGGATCTCTTATCCTTCCGGTTGAGGCATTAGGCAGGAGTTATACTATTGCCAGCGTCCGTAATGCATTAAATTATTTTGGGGGAAAAGTAAAACCACAATTTGCTGCAAGCATTAATCCGCGCAGTGAGTTTGGAATTGCTGCGATACAAGATAATACTACTATAACAGTTACGCTTACTGCCGATTCTTATAATAGGGTCATTCGCCGAGGCATACCTTTTACCTTCACGATGAATAAAGGCGAGGCGACGCAGATTATGGCACACGATACGGCGCAGACAGGGATGTTCTATGGCGTACTCAGTTGGATCGGTCAACTTGCTAATGGCATAGACTGTGATCTTACCGGTTCGACCATTACTTCTGATAAACCCATTGCTGTTTTCAGCGGACATGAACGTGCTGCCGTACCGGATTCTTTGGAATATGTTTATGAAAATCATCCAACTGTGTCGCGCGACCATTTGATGGAGCAAATGCCTCCGCAGGAAAATTGGGGACAGCATTTTGCTGTTATTGCTTCGCTCCAAGATGATTACGGCAAGAGACCAAAAACCGGCGATATTATCCGTGTTATTGCAGCATCTGATTCAACAGTTGTTTCAGTAAACGGGATATTTCAGTCCAAACTAAATAAAGGCTCCTATACACAATTCCCTCTAAAAAAACTTGCTTATATTGAAACAACTCAGCCCGCTCTTGTTGTAAAATATTTACGAACAGCATTGCCAGACTCTGCTGCACCGGGGGATCCGGATCTTACCGTTGTGCCTCCGCTGGAGAATCTGAGTATGTTCTACTCGATTCCGACCGTTGCTGACGGATTTAATTTCCTTAATCATTTTATTACGATCATTGCCGATTCGCTTGCGCTAAGATCGACTACACTGAACGGTTTTCCTCTTGATCCCAGAATTTTTGCACCTGTCCCGGGCTCGAGGTATTATTGGACGACGCAGCGAACGTTTGCCGGATCACAGCGCGTGGAGAGTACTCTTCCGTGTTATGCCGAAACATATGGATATGGTCCGTTCGATTCCTATTCTTTTTCCGGCGGCGGAAGTTTCAAATATTTACATGATCTTATTGCAAAAGATCTTGATTTCGGGAAGATCTTAACCGGAAATATTAAGGACTCATTGACCGGCTTGCAATCGGTTTCTGTTCCAATGCCTCTCGGTGATTCGATCACGATCTATGGCTACTCATGGGAAAACGGTGATTCAAACTCTTTTGCATTGCTCGATACGATCAAAAAGCCTTTCACTATCCCTCCGGGATATCTGATGCAGGTAAATTTCAAATTTCATCCGATAACCGATGGAGATTTTAAAGCAAAACTTCGTGTCTGGTCATCAAATACGGATGATGTATTTATAACAGTGACGGGTAGTTCAGGCACTCCACTTATTTCTATTGACCCCACCACCATAAACTTCGGACGAGTTCATGTAGGTAATAAAAAGGATTCTTTCTTCACTATCAAAAGCGTTGGAACAGATAATTTAGCAATTCATGATGGTCAATCGACCTATAATAATTATCTTTTGGGAAGTGCATTTAGTGCGGATCCGTATATCAAATCCAAAGATATACCCCCTTTTACTCAGTTTCCAACTGAGGGAGTTCATTTTCAGCCACTTGTTATAAGTCATTTTAAGGATTCAATTTATGTGGCAAGTAATTCTCAAAACAGGAATGATACTCAGAAAGTATATCTCGTCGGCAGAGGCATCAATTCTATTATTAACTCTAATGGGTATTCATTCGGTAAAATACGAGTCGGAAAATCTTCAAATACTGTTTCTATTCCCGTAATAAATACCGGTGATGATACTACCGCTATCAACTCCATTTTTTTTACAGGTGATGGGAATCCGCAGGATTTTATTCTTGATCCTGCGACGCTCCCGGGCTATCCTTCTGTTGATTGGACACTTGATACACTTAAGAGTCTGAAAAATTCACACTCATTCAGTGTTGCATTCTCGCCCCAGATCGATACAGCAAAAAATATTATTGACACCGGCTATCGCTTTGCAAGAGTGAAGATCGTGACAACTGACGGCAATATATATTATGATACTCTAACCGGCATCGGAGCCGAACCATGGCTTGTTGCAACGATCCCCGTTCTTGATTTTGGAACGATCATGAATCCTTTAATAGGTTCGCCTTCAGTTCTCACTAAATCTGACACGTTGTTGAATAAGGGCAGTATGGATGGCGTTCTGAATGCTCTTCGGCACACCGACCCTACATTTTTCTCATTAAAAGCAACGAGTTCGACTACTATTTCCGATGGATCAACGATTTTGGAGAAAGGTATTATTCCGTTCGCTGTTAATTTCAATGTTACGCAGATTGGCGATTTTATTGATACGATCTATGCTCATAATGATTCTCGTCATGAGCCGGTAGTCATTGTCAAGGCAAGTGTCCGGGCTGGTATAGCAGCGATCCCTGCGGAATCATTAGGTGTCATATCAAATTGTCTGCCCGTTGATACAACAATCGTTATATACAACCCGTATCGTGTCAGTGTCAAGATCAGTGCTGTTCATTTTGTCGGAGATACTGAAGGGTTTGAATTAACAGATACTGATCGTACTAATCCTCTTCACAATAGTGATACAGTTACTTTGAATTTCCCGGTGATCATTCCCGCTAATGGGAATTTTACGTTTCATATTCGTTACCGTTTTCCGGCAGATTCGCTCAATGGTACGCAGACCGTAAAGATAATACTGACGAGACCGACCGGCAGTGACGATGGATCGGTTAATTATGATACGGTATTCGTAACACTGACCCGAAAAACAGTGCTTCTGAATTTAAGCGTCGTTTTACCCCCGTACCGCCCAAGTGCAGGAGATCAGCCATTTCGTTTTCCAATTCATATTAATGGCGATCGTCTTAATAAGCCTGAGTTGGATAACGATACGCTGCGACTTGTATTCTCCAATAAGCTTATCAAACCTGTCGGCATAGATAGAACGGGATCGCTGAGCGAATCCACACCTACAAATGGTATTCCTCAGCAGCCCTCTCCGATATGGGATGAGGCAACTTCAACATATAGCATTCCATGCGTAGGATTGCATTTATCATCTGATCTAACCAAGAACACATTGCTTTTTACACTTCTTTGCGATGCATATTTGACAAAGGATACAGGGATCAGAATCACTCCATTTATCGAATTTATTGATGGACCCTGTGCTTATCGTGTGGCGAAAGATTCGGCCTGGCTTTCTTATGCAAATGAATGTGGTGACCAGACTATCAGGGGGTTGCTGCTGGCTTCGCGTGTGCCGATCATTATCCACTCGCCTATTCCGGATCCTGTAACATTGCAATCAAATGGTATAACCTGCTCGTATTATGCAGCAAAAGATTTACTACTATCATGGAAGGTTTATGATGCTGGTGGTGTAATGGAGGCAGAGATAGTTGAAACACCGATCACCGGCGGTGAGGGTTCATTTACTATTCCCATGAAACAAATCCAGGTTTCCGGCGCTCATGCACTTGTAGTAACTGTTCGTGATGCCCAGACAAATGCACAAACAACGGTTTCATCAAAATTTACTGTAGTAAAGTAGCATATATAGTTTAGTTATAAGATGGGATGAGTTTATTCTTTGACTTTTGACTTTGAACTTTTAATTTTGTACCCGGCAAATTGCCTCTATTTATGACATTTTTTTTACATTATTTTAGTAACTTCGACCCCTCGAAAGTGTTTTATAGGTAAGTCAAGTTAACGATTTTTTGGTACGATTATGAAACATGCCCCCGCTTCCCTGAGGAACATATTTTTTGTATTCATGCTGGCACTCCTCCTTCCGGTTATCTCTTATGCGCAGAAAAAAGATAATCAAGGGAAAGAATTTTATGTTGCTTTTGCTGAGAATCAAGGCGGGCAAGTCAACCAAAATGAAGATCAAAATTTTTTCGCACTTTTTATTACAAGCAAAGTAGCCACCCAAGGCAGAATCCAAGTAACCGGCATCGGCTTTGATGTCACATTTACCACTACACCGGGAACAATCACTACAGTTGAACTTCCGGACGGAAAAACGAATAATGATCCAACAGTTGAATGCACGATAAGTGAACAGATTCTTAAGGGTATGGCGGTGCATATTACTTCTGACGAAGAAATCACTGTCTATGGCATGAGCCATAAACTCTATTCGAGTGATGCTTTTATGGCACTTCCCATTGATGTTCTTGGAACAGAATACCGTACGCTCAATTACCAAACTTCGCAGCCAAATGGATTTGGTTCTAAAGGTTTACCCGGTGAATTCTGGATCGTCGGAGTAGCGGATTCCACGAATGTGACGATCATCCCGAAAGCAATGACTCGAAACGGCAGTCCTGCAGGCGTACCGATCAAAGCCTTGATGTATAAGGGGGATGTATTTCTCGTGCAAGGGGATGATCAGAACACTAAAAATGATCTTACCGGATCACTTATTGAATCAGACCAACCTATTGCAGTTCTATCCGGACATGTTCGCACCGAGATTCCACAGGGATTTAAAAATAAGAACTCGCCGGGTACAAGCCGCGACCATCTTGTCGAGCAATTGCCGCCCGTCAGCGCCTGGGGAGATTCAGCACTTGTTGTTCGTTTTAATGAATCCCTTCCTGATCTTGTCCGCATAGTATCTTCAGAAGATGATAACGTATTAAGCATAAACGGAGCAGTGGTCACTACATTGCAAGCAGGTGACTTTTGGGAGATCAAACAGCTTACAACTCCCATTTCCATTCAGGCAACAAGCCCGATTTTAGTCGGCCAGTATATGCATACCAGTGTGTATGGAGTTGGTGATCCGCAACATACACCATACGGAGATCCGGCATACTCATTAATATTTCCTGTTGAGCAATTCGATACGTCCTATACTTTTATGCTCGATGAAAATCCAACCTTTACGGGCAATTATATCAATATCGTTGCTGATGCCGCCGGTATTGCTTCAATGACGCTCGATGGTGCACTCGTTACAGGTAAGCCCTATAATGCCTCTTTCCTGCCGATTCCAGGATCGAGTTATGTTTACACGCAGATTTCATTTAATGCAAGCAAACAAGGCGCTCATAGTATATACAGCGCGAAGCCCTTTGGAATAACTGTTTATGCACTCGGTGAAGTTGATAGTTACGCTTATCCGGGCGGAACACTTCTGAAGACGATCACACCGTTTAAGACAGTTGATTATGTGATTGATTTTGGTGATAGGGTAATGACTGGTGCGCCTACTTTCCCTATCGGGAATGTAGGTTCCAATAAATGGGATACAACTGTGTATTTGCAAAATATTTCCAGCGATCCTTATACAATGACCGGATTTGCAACAAGAACGGGTGATGCTACAAATTTTGCAGTTGTGAATCCGTCCGTTTTTCCGAGATCTATCGGTCCAGGAGTTATTGATTCAATAACAATAGAATTTACGACACAAATTCCGAATCAGAGAATGCATTCGAAGGTTAATGCAGTCACGGAGCATTTACGTGCTTATGTCGTCGATGTATTCGGCAGGGGAATATTGGAAAATGCACAAGTATATAGCGACTCCATTTCCCGAAAGCATATTGATACGCTGGATTTTGGCGTTTTCGATGCTGCTGCCGATCCGCCTAAAGATTCTTTCGTATATATTGCTAATAAAGGAGATAAGGATGTTTTGGTAAACTCCGATATTATTACAGGATTAAATGTAGCGGATTTCAATATCAAATACCAATACATCAAATCCTTGAAGGTAACACCGCCTTATGTACTCCATCCTTATAACGTTCTTGGAGTTGGGCAGGATTCGAATGCAAAAATAACAATGACATTCACTCCAGTAGGGCTGCCGAATGGCTTATATCAAGCTGAACTGGATGTCAATACTCAGGGAGGGCAGCGAAAAGTTATTTTACTTGCACATATAAAAACTATTCTCAAGAGTACGGTATTGAATGCTACATTCGATACAGCGTTCATCTGCCAGAACCAGATGCGAAGCCTCTTTGTCGATAATCCAAATGATTTTCAGATAACTGTTAATAAGGTTGATCTGGGTGGACTTAACCCGGCAGATTTCAGCGTTATTACTCCTATTCCGCTGGGCATACCTCCTGCGAGCAGAGGGGAGATACAACTTCAGTACTCTCCGAGCGTTCCGGGAACAAGTAGCACACAGGCAATTGTAAGTTTTGATCTTCCGAAAGGATTTGCCGATACGCTAACGTTTTCTGCTTTTGGCGATCAATTAAGTTCACGGTTTTGGGCGAGGAACAATGTTCATATCTTGCCTAAAGAAGAAGTGCTTTTTCCTATCTACGCAAAATCACCGATGCAAAATTTCGGCAGCACAAGTTTTGTCATGACGATCAGTTATGACCCGTCGCATCTTCTAGATGATCCTTTCGGTTTTGTGCAGACCAATACCTTGACCGAATTCGGAGAATGGGTTGTGAATAATGATTCGATCGGATATAGTATCTATACGTATCGTACCCTTGATGGTAGTATCGTTTCTGGTGGAAGCGATACTGAACCGAAGCCGCTTATCTATCTTAAATTCAAATCGAGTTTAAATCCTGTCGACGATCCAATACATTTCCATCAGGATATTGACATAAATTACAAAGTTGATTTCGATCATAGTCCGGTACCGAGCGGGTGTATTCTATCGGTTGCACCTGTCGGCCGAATTATTTTAGATTCTACTTGTGAAACGGTGTATCTCCTCAATGATACCATACTTTATCCTCAGGAAAGTTTTATCGAACCTGTGCGTCCGAATCCCGTATTGAACGGGCGAGCAAAATTTGTGATCGATGTGCCACAAACTGATGTCGTCCATCTCGAAGTGGTGGATATGTTCGGCAATAAAGCCGCCGTCATACTTGATGAAAGCCGCAAACCGGGCACGTATGAAATTCCATGGGATGCATCAAAGATGAATCCCGGAATGTATTACGTTCGTTTGCAAACGGCGGGACAATGCAAATTTCGCAAAATGGTCATTGTTCGTTGAGTTCGGAAGTTCGCACACCAGTTGGTTTTTCTGCTCGTCCTGCACTCGTAGGATTTCTTTCCTGTGCGTTTGGAATTGCGACGGCAAAAATATCAGGCGCACATTCCCTTATTGATGTTTTTCTTGCCGTCTTAGTTTTTATTGTTTGCGGAGTTGCTGGTCTTTTGCTGAATAAGAGATCCAGGTTATGGTCTTATCTCCTAGGCATTTGTTGTACAGCTTCTCTAGGATTTCTTTTATTCGGAGTGCAAGAGTATCGCTTTGATAATTCTACTATTAACCATATAGCCACAGTCTATTCAGGTGAAGCTGCGATCTTCGGTACAGTAATTTCTAATCCTGAGACGTCTCCATCGTCTGTTTCATTTTTCTTAGAAACAGATTCTCTTAATTGTAATTCGTTCGATTTCTTCACGCAAGGAAAAATCTCTGTTACCATATCAAATCTTGAAAAAGGAGGTGCGAGTTTTTTGCCGAAGATTGGTGAGCGAATAAAATTATATGGAGAGCTTGAGCCAATCGAATCTGCTAAAAATCCTTATGAGATCTCTTATAGTATGAATCTTAAAGAGAAAGGGATTCGGGCCAGAGCATATTTTCGTTCTCCCTTTGATCTGTATATTATAGATTCAATTCAACGATTGACCGTCTCACAAAGAGTCGGCTTATTTTTTCACGATCTTTTTATTCGATCGAAAACAATTATTGCTAAATCGATCGATGATAGCCTCACAAAAGGTTTTGTCAATGCTGTTGTACTTGGAGATAAAACGGGGATTACTCCTGAAACGCTCGATGACTTTCAGCGTGCAGGGCTTACGCATCTTCTTGTTGTCAGCGGATTCAACGTCAGCATTGTTGCGCTGCTTGTTTATTATCTTTTGAGGCTTATAGGATTAGTTTACCGAAGGTTGCGTATTGCACTTTCGATGGCAACGGTTCTTTTTTATTGTTTAGTTGTTGGCTTGGAACCGAGCGTAGTCCGTGCTTTGATCGTAATAGAATTTATTTTTATTGCGAGGCTCTTCGAGCGCAAGCCTGATATAGGCAATCTAACTGCTGCCGCTGCTTTAGTAACATTATTGCTCCATCCTTACGATTTATTCGATATCGGCTTCCAACTTTCGTATGGTGCAGTATTTTCACTTGTCTTTTTATATCCTTCATTCGAGAGATTATTTATTCCTGAGCAAATAAAAGAAGGAAAAACATTCCTATTAGAATTTGCACATCGTTCTCTGCAAGGATTTTTCGGTTCTCTTTCTGTTTTTTTGGGATTACTACCAGTTTTTCTTTATCACTTCCACCGAGTTTCTATCGTCGGGCTAGCGGTAAATATTTTAGGAATTCCGCTTGCCGCTATTATTACGATATTTGGCTTTCTGCTTGTTCCCCTTTCATTAATCAGCAGTTGGTTAGCATCAGTCTATGGAGAAGCCTTATTATCGATGACGAAGATCATTGCGGGCATTGCACATTTTTCTGGTAGTTTCGAATGGTCGGTGATCCAATTACCACGTCCGCAAACTATTCTCATTATCTTTTATCTGGCTGCAATATTTTACATCATCAAAGCAAATGCAAGGAATAGCTTTTTAGGAAGATCATTGATTGTTTTCTCAGTCGTATTTGTCCTATCTGTTATAAAAATTCCTTTTGCAAACTCTATTTTAAAGAACAACAACAATGTTTCTCTTCTTTTCTTTGATGTCGGCCAAGGCGATGCTATGCTACTTTCTGCGCCAAACGGAAAAACTTATCTCATTGATTTTGGCGGAATTACCAAAAATTATTCTGCGATTGCAGAACGAACAATGCTGCCCCTCTTTAAAGCCGAAGGCATTGGCGAGATCAGCGGGGGATTTATTACGCACATGCACATGGATCATTATGGCGGAGCAGTTTCGATGATACAAAATATCCAGTGCCGAACGATCTATACTTCAGGCGAAAGAACGCAGGGTTATGCAGCATACCGACTTGATAGTATATCTCAGGCATTGCATATCCCTATAATTCGAGTCCATCAAGGCGATGAAATAACTGTTGAAAAAGATTTGCATATATACACTCTTAATCCTGAAACGATGACCGAAGAAGTAGCGGTTCCGCTTTCCTCCGAAGGAATGAATCATCATTCGCTTGCACTGAAAGTTGTTTATAAAAACTCAAGCGCTCTTTTGCTGGGAGATATTGAAGCGGGCGATGAAGAGCGACTCATAAAAAGATACGGCGATTTCCTTCGATGCGATATTGTAAAAGTAGCACATCATGGAAGTCATACAAGTTCATCGGAGGAGTTCGTAAAAACTGCAAAACCAAAGTATGCCGTCATATCGGTTGGCAAGCATAATAGCTTCGGGCATCCGGCTCCTTCTATCGTGAAGCGATGGATACGATCAGGTGCATCAATACTTCGGACTGATAAAGAAGGTGCAATACTATTTCAGAGTGACGGAAGTAGTTTTAGGAAAGTTGAGTGGCGATGAGAGTATTAAGTCAAAAGTTCAAAATCAAAAGTCAAAAAAGTCTACTTTTGTCTTTTGATTTTTTTACTTTTGACTTACTTAATCACTCCAAGCTTCTTCCCTACTTTCGTAAATCCCGCAATGGCTTTATCCAGATGCTCACGTTCATGACCGGCAGAAATTTGCACTCGGATGCGTGCTTGTCCTTTTGCTACAACGGGATAGAAAAATCCGATCACATAGATTCCCTCGTTCAAAAGTTCGGATGCAAATGCCTGTGCAAGCGGTGCCTCGTAGAGCATGATCGGCGTTATAGGATGGACACCGGGTTTTATATCAAAACCAGCAGCTGTCATTTTTTCACGGAAATACTTCGTATTTTTTTCGAGTTTATCTCGCAACTCCGTTGTCTCACCCAGCATTCGTATTACTTCCAATGCAGCACCGGCAATAGCAGGGGGAAGTGAGTTACTAAAGAGATACGGGCGCGAACGCTGACGAAGCATGTCGATTATCTCTTTACGCCCCGATGTAAAACCTCCAGCTGCGCCGCCAAGAGCTTTGCCAAGGGTAGAGGTGATGATATCTACTCTTCCCATAACATTCTCAAACTCGATCGAGCCTCGGCCGGTTTTGCCAATAAACCCTGAAGCATGGCTATCGTCAACCATGACAAGCGCTTCATATTTATCTGCTAAATTGCATATTGCTCCGAGTTTTGCAATTGATCCATCCATCGAAAAAACTCCGTCGGTGACAATAATCCTGTGCCTAAGATTTTGCGTTTCTTTCAGAATGTTTTCAAGCTCTTCCATATTGGAATTCTTATACCGGAATCGCTGTGCTTTTGAAAGTCTTACACCATCAATTATCGAAGCATGATTTAATTCATCGCTGATGATAGCATCATTTTCTGCAAAGAACGGCTCGAAGACTCCGCCGTTCGCATCGAAGCAAGCTACATAAAGGATCGTATCATCGGTTTGCAAGAATTTTGAAATCTCGGATTCAAGTTCTTTATGCAAGTCTTCCGTGCCGCAGATAAATCGGACACTGGACATGCCGTAGCCATGCTTATCAAGAGCATCATGCGCCGCTTTGATAACACGAGGGTGAGAAGACAGCCCAAGATAATTATTCGCACAAAAATTAAGATATGTGCCGGATTTTCCTTCAACCTTTATCTCGACACCTTGAGGTGTGGTAATAATTCGCTCCTCTTTATAAAGCCCTGAATCTTTAATCGATTGTAATTCTGACTGAAGTTCTTCTTTGATTTTTCCGTACATAAGAGAATTATAGTAATAGAGACGTTACAAACAGTAATAAACGATTTATAAATTCTTCAACACTGCCCGAATAATGCCGTAAGAGTAGTGGGAGACGATATTTTTTACAAAATTTGGAAAATCGTGAATGGCATTCGAATCCGCTTTATCGGAAATGGCGCGAATAACGACAAAGGGGATCTGATGCTCGTGGCAAACCTGCGCAACGGCGGCGCCTTCCATCTCAATGCACAGTAAGCCGTTAATAGCATGTCGTAACTCTTTGATCTTCGCATGATCAGCAATAAATTGATCCCCGCTTGCAATTGTTCCGAAATGAACATTGGGTGAATGAATGTTATACTCATCGAGCGCAGAATGCTCAATATTTTGTGATCTGATAAGCGAAAGATAATTATGTGCAGCATCTAAAGCGAGTCGGATGAGATCAGAATCAGCTATGAAATGTGTAATTCCCAGCAGCGGAACCTCGAATTTCTTGAACGCAGGAATTGCACTTGCATCCATATCATGTTGCACCAGATCTTTGCTGATAACGACATCACCAATCTGAAGTTCAGTGGCTATGGCACCTGCAACACCTGTGAAGATTATTTTATCGGCATTGAATTTTGTGATTAGTGTAGTAGCAGTCTGTGAAGCGGCTACTTTTCCCCAACGGGAAAAACCAGCAACGACTTTTTGTCCTTCAAGGGTCCCGCTAATATAATCGCGGTTGCCAATCGTTGTGATTTGTCTATCAGAAATTTTCGAAGAGATGAGATGGATCTCTTCATGCATTGCACTGAGGATGCCGATTGTCATTACTATTAGGAATAGATCTTTTTCACTGCAGCATCGAGTCTATGATAATCGGACATATCATTATAGACTTGGCACGAAATACGAACGTAGGTATGATCGCCCAAGACGATAACCGGAAGTTCGCAATGAAATTCATCGCGAAGCCTATCATGCAATGTAGCAGTATGTTTGTCAGTATCTTTGGGATTGCCGGGAAGTTCGAGTGTTGCAAGCATGCCGATCATATCTTCCGGTGCCACAAAATTTGTCCCCCAGGATTTTGCTAACATTTTTCGAGCTTCGAGCGCGAGATTATGCCCGTAAGCTCTCATTTCATTCGCTCCGATTTCCTTTATGAAAGCAAGTGCGGCAGAGACAGATAGCCATGCTGTTGGATCGTGAGTGCCTGCCCAATCAAACTCGGATTTAAAACTTGTAAGATAGTTGTGAGAGATGTTTGTCGGATGAATACTCTTTTGATGTTTCGGATCAACATAAAGAAACGCTGAGCCTTTCGGAGCATAAAGCCATTTGTGACAATTACCGGTATAAAAATCTGCACCGTACTTTTCCATATTAATATCAAGCATTCCAAGAGCATGAGCTCCGTCGATCATGACGGGTATGCCACGCTCCTTGAAAAGCGGAATGATTCGTTCTATCGGGTAGACAAGAGCAGAAGGAGAAGTAATATGATCAATTATTGCAAATTTTGTTTTATCGGTTATCCCGCTCTTTACAGCTTCTACAACCTGGTCGGCACTTTGAATCGGGAAAGGTATAGTTCTTTCAACAACTTTTGCTCCTGTGACATCGGCGGCATAATGCAAGGTTTTTCGCATCGCCCCATAGACATGCGTCGTCGTAAAAAGTTCATCCCCGGGTTTGAAGGTCGGCATTAACGAGCGTACGACGGCATTGACACCTGATGTGGCATTTTCGACGAAAACGATATCTTGCTCTTTTGCTCCGACGAATGCTCCAAGTTTTGTTAGTGAATCCTTTAATCCTATCGGAGCATCGACCGTCATAAATTTGACGAGCTGCTGCTCCATTTTCGTGCGCCATTCACTTTGGGCGACCAGAACATCCCGCGGACAAGCTCCGAAAGAGCCATGATTCATAAATACAACATCATCGTCAAGCAGCCAGCGTTTGCGAATCTCTTTGCCGAAATTATGCATAGGGAAATATTTCTTGAAAAATTCGAATGTTCTTGGAACAACGTTTACCTGCAAAGAGTTATGTCTCAGCGAATCCACGGAGGGCTCGCATAATGGTATTGCAGCAGTCTTGAAAACTGCCAGCCGCAAGGCTATGAGAGTTCGACTCCCTCGCCCTCCGCTTTCAATAAAGGCAGGCTTTCAGCTTGCCTTTATTATATAAATAGGTGGAGATTATGCTGACCATTCATAAGCGAATTAAGAAGAAACTTGTTCAAGTCAATGATAGAATGCAGTCGGGCTACAGTTATTATCTGACTGAGCCTATCGGAGAGAACTTTGATCCTCGCTTTAAACCCGAACTTACTCCGGAAAAAATGCTTGCCTTAGGCATATTCGGAGGGAAGTATATGACGGATTGTGCTGCTGAATTTCCTCCCTCATGGTTTGCGAGGGCAAAACTCAGTCCTGATAAATATGACCCTAAACTGAATTTTTTTGGCGTCCGGGCAAGTCAGTCGTTAACAATTTGGATTGAAAAAGGGTGGATATATAAAGACGATCCTCGAGGTTGGTTTCAATGGTATTGCAGGTATTTTATGGGACGGAGAATTCCGGCAGAGGACGACCGTCAGATAAAGCGATGGTATGCAATTAAAAGACACATTGTTCAGATAAAGAATAATTGCAAAGCAGGGGATTTGGATTGCCGTAAGAGACAACGACAAGCTGTCTTACACTGGGCGTATGACAGTAGATACATCTGAAAACAATAAATAAGAATTATTCTGCTTTAGAAGAAAGAGATGTTGGCTCCGTCATTGAGACAGTAACGACAGGTGGTTCGCCTGCAGGTAGCGGAACAGGAGTTGTTGGTGTTGGCATTCCTAAATTCTGGAAAGCCTGCGCAGTTTCTTGCATAGGCTTTTGTGCGTCGGTGAGATGCTGGTCAAATTGAGCTTTTGCCGCCTGCAAAGCTTCGACCGGTTCTTTCATCACAGTCTTTAATTGATCTTCCAAGCCTTCTTTAGCATCGCGAAATTTACGCATACCTTTTCCTAAACTTGTTGCAAGTTCAGGAATCTTCTTCGGTCCGAAGAAGATCAGAATAACTAAGAAGATCAGGAGCATCTCGCCCCCGCCTAAATTCTCAAACATAGCCTTAAACCTTATTCTGCGTTGGTGGATTTACAGGAGGAACAGCAGGCTCATCATCGCTATGACCTTCAGAAGATTTCTTGAATTCATGCATACCCTTACCTAAACCGCGCATAAGTTCAGGGATCTTCTTGCCGCCGAATAGTAGTACAACGATAGCAACAATGATCAATAATTCAAAAGCGCCTAAATTTTTAAACATTATATTCTCCTTTATTAATAATACTATGATACCTGCCTTATGTTAGAAAACTTGATATTCTGCGATAAGGTTCGTTTTTACCCTCATTTCTTGGCAAACCATGAAGTCCGATATTTGCCTTTACGCGGTCCGTGAGCATTTTTTATAATGCCGACGAAAACCGCTCCCAATGCGATTAAAGCTATAACTAACAGTAAACTTTGTAGATACAGCATTAGAGGTTTTAGTAATGAAAAAGTTTAATGAGATTAGACAATTGCTTGTTTTTCTTTGGCAAATTCAAAATGCCGTGCCAGTGATCGGAAGACCTTAATGCCATCTGCGCTCCCTAAAAGATCTTCACATGCCCGCTCTGGATGAGGCATCATACCAAGGACATTACCTCCTTTATTGATAATTCCGGCAATATTATTGATCGAACCGTTAGGATTTGCTTCTTGGGAAAGTTCACCGCTTTCAGTACTATATCTGAAAACGATCTGCTTGTTTTCTTCAAGATCTTTAATTGTTTCTGGATCAGCCATGTATAATCCTTCGCCATGTGCAATTGGAACGTTGATAACTTCGCCCGGTAGCAAAGAATTAGTAAACCTCGTATCGGTATTTTCGGACCGAAGATTTACCCACTTACATCTGAATTTAAGGGCTTCATTACGGATCAACACTCCCGGAAGCAAACCGCTTTCGCAAAGTACCTGAAAGCCATTGCAAATTCCAATAACTGTGCCTCCATCATTTGCGAAACTGATAACATCTTTCATCACCGGCGAGAATCTGGCAATTGCACCAGTGCGAAGATAGTCACCATAAGAAAATCCTCCGGGAAGGATTACAAGATCAACTCCTCTACCTATCGTTTCATCTTTATGCCAAACAAATTCAGTATCGGATTCACCGATTACATTTTTCAGAGCATGCATCGCATCGTGATCGCAATTAGAACCCGGAAAAACGATGACACGTGTCTTCATTAGTGACTTGCTCCTTTTGGTGTAGCTTCTAAGATCTCTACAATTCGGAAAGTCTCCATGATGGGATTCGCAAGCAGTTTGCGGCTGGATTCTTCGGCAATCGATTGGGCATTTTCCTTTGAATCGGCATCAACAGCAAGACGAATAAATTTACCGATACGTACATCGGCAACTTGTGACATTCCCAATGAATCAAGTGCATGATGGGTCGCTTTCCCTTGCGGATCAAGAATGGCTTCTTTTCGCTCTGTGGCGATATAGACGTGGTAGTGCATATAGTATTAACAATAAATTCGTCTTATCCGTCGCAGAAAAAATTCTTGCCGAAAAGATTGAAATGTTAGATCGAACATCGCCGTTTAGTACACGTACAAAATAATTATTTAGATACGTGAACGTCAGCACCGGCAAATATACCATACAGAGAAAGAAAGTAAAATACGCACGGATCACGGTGCATCCCGATTCGCAGGTAAAAATTACGATCCCTCATCGATACTCTGATTCCGATCTACTTTTATTTCTCGCAGAAAAAGCCAATTGGATCAATAAACATGTTTCATCTTTCAATGAAGATCGCGAGAAATATATTGTATTAATAAATAATGAAGTTGCATTCTTGGGCGATGCCACAAATCCGGGCTTTGATATTACCAAAAAAACAACTCTCGAAAATTGGTATAAAAATCATGCAAAAGAATATTTTGGCAGACGAATCGCTGAACTTGCCGCAGAATTCGGATATTCTTACAATAAAGTATCGAGCAGAGATGCTAAAACACGGTGGGGAAGCTGTTCGCTGAAAAAAAACATCTCTTTAAATTGGAGATTAATGAAAGCTCCTCCGAATATTATTGATTATGTAATACTGCATGAACTTGCTCATACAGTAATCTTTAATCATTCAAAAGCTTTCTGGTCGAGATTAGCTGAGACTTATCCAGATTATCAGTCGTCAAGAAATTGGTTGAAGCGATTTGGCAAATTTCTGCATTGACACCCTTAGATCCCAAAGGTCGATTTTTCTTCCTGCTCTAATTCTTCTTCGTCGAAAAGTGCTCCGGCATGGCGGTCTCGTACAACTTTTTTCGTGCGTACGATGATCGATCGGATAAGTCCGAAGAGGATAAATACAAGGAAGAACGGAAATATTGCCGAACCCTTGGTGATGATCGAAAGAATGATGGCAACCAAGACAACAATAAATTTTGCAGGTTCTGTTTTGATGGCTTTGCCGGAAAATTTTGGAAGGGTTTCGTATTTCACGGTGCTGACCATCATCAGTGATGAACCGATAACTACAATGAACATTGCAATATCCAATCCCTGATGCGAGATGAATGAAGGTTCACCGCGAAGAAAATAGAACGTGACGAAAGAAACAATCAGTATCGCCGCAGATGGGATTGGCAGACCTTTAAAATAATCTTTATCGAAGCCGACAAGCTGGACATTGAATCGTGCTAAACGAAGCGCACCGCAGATCATTGGAAGTGCTGCTATGAGAATACCGATAGTTTCAAATTGGTAGAAAAAAAGCTTATAAACAATGGCGCTTGGTGCAACACCGAAGGTTACGACATCGGCGAGCGAATCAAGTTCGACACCAAATTCGCTTGCCGAATGCGTTAGGCGTGCCATCATTCCATCGAGAGTGTCAAAGAAAGCACCGAGAACAATGAACCATCCCGCTTTCTCAAAATCGCCGTCGATGAATGCTGTTTTGATCGCAATGAATCCGCTGAAGAGATTCATAACTGTAAAAAGTGAGGGAATGACCGACCGGGTAACTTTTATCATTGAGTATTTTTCC
>JANYLL010000314.1 GCA_025357895.1 Ignavibacteriota bacterium | reverse complement strand
GGTCCGCGTCTTACAAAATTGGGATTAACCACTAAGACGCAGTATGCTGAAGCAGTAGCTCCGCAGACTGATTGGGGATTCATTACTCCTGTTCAAAACGATTCAGACTTATGGCAATATATCGGCAGACTTTCGTATCATAATTATGGCACTGCCGATCCGTACCGTGCACAGATACGTGATTTCGGAATAGTAAAAGGAATTCCGACTGCACAAACAGAAATGGGAAATCCAACGATTGATGATATCTTCAACGATCTTCTCTTCGGAGGTGTGACATATTGGGAAATTGCATTCAGCGGTTCGAATACGCTTGTTCCGAATAGCGGGAATACCGGATATACTCCCTCATCGACGTATTTCAGGATGAGACAGGTACTGCATTATATCCGCCCGGGCGATACACGTATCGGAGCAACATCAAGTGATTCTCTTATACGTATTGTATCGTTTGAAAGAAATGGTAAAGTGACAACAGTGATATTGAATAATAAAGGAGTGGAAACTGTTAATGTAAATGGATTGCCTCAGGGAAATTATGGAATATCTCAAACTTCAGCCGGTGCTAGTTCATTTCAGGAACTTGGGATGCATCTTGTTGGCGCAGATGGAAAACTCAGTTTTTCACTTGGTGGAGCTGGAGTAGCTACAACAATCTACCCTTATTCAGGCAGCAATCATGCACCGACAATCATGTCATTCACTGCAAATCCTGGGTACGTTGTAGCTCCGATGGCAAACACTACGCTTAGTGTGAAAGCAAACGACGCAGAGCTTGATGTATTGAAATATTCTTGGTCTGTTTTTTCACAGCCAAACGGAGCCTTTGCAAATATTGCTACACCTTCACAGGCAACAACAACTGTTAGCGGACTTACTATAGCAGGTATTTATGTATTCCAAATTGATGTTTCAGATGGTCCGAATATTTCTACAAAAAAAATATATTTGATCGTTTACCCCTCAAATCCTCCGCCGATGCTTGGGCAGGCAGGATTTAGAATTGCAGCGCCTTATGGTCTTGTTTTCAGTGATGTGGGAAATATAACTCATGCGAACATTGAACTTCCGACTTCGTCTGCTACCTTGCAAGTTCAAGTTGGTGATTTGGCAAATTCAGATTTTTCAGGACGTGGTAAATGGATAATAGTGAGTCAACCTGCCGGAGCCAATGCAAAACTTGATACGACAATCTATATTTATATCAGTATTCGTGCCCAGGTATCAAATATGCTTGTGCCGGGTGATTATGTTTTTCAGTGTAATGTAACAAATCCCGGGCATGCCGATCTTACTACTCGGATAGTTTGTACTGTTCATCCTCAAAGTTCAGGCCCTGTTATTAATTCAATTATAGCAAACCCACCAAGCCTTGCTCTGCCAACAAGCATGACACAGTTAACAGCAGCTACGAGTGATCCGCAAGGTCAACTATTGCGTCATTGGTGGACAATCAAGACTGTTCCTGTTGGTGCAAAGCCGCTTTTCGATCATCAAGGATTAGCGATTTCAAATGTCAGTGGGTTAACGGTGCCGGGAAATTATACTTTCACGCTTCGCGCATTTGATGATATTCACATGACGACGAAAGATATTACTATTGTTGTCAATAAAGCATCAGGGAGAGTAGAAGATAATTTATCAAATGATGGTGTACGGATTTTCCCAAATCCTGCATCTGAAGAATTGAATATTCAACTTTTAAATGAACAAGATAAAATTCTGAAAGTTTCAGTTTGGAATTTGTTAGGTCAAGTTGTAATAGATAACAATGTTAATGGTGATGCGACAAAAATTAACTTACCACTTCAATCAATATCCGCTGGGATGTATTTCCTGAGAGTCAAAACCGAAGAAAAAATCATTACAAGAAAGATAGTGAAACAATAGATTGATTCTATTTTGCCGCTTCTGCGATATCTTTTACTTCCAGTATCGGTTTTGGATATCCATTCCTTGAAACATTGATCATAGCAAGTCCAATTTCTTTAAGAGTACAGACAACTGAAGGAAACGCCAAGCGAAGCATAGGGTAAAGCCAGGTAAAATAACTATAAAGCTTTAGCGCGTTCTTTAAGCCTTTCGTTGGGTGAATATATCCGGGGCGAAAAGCGAAAACACGCTTGAATGCTAATTTCATCAGATCGTTCTCCGTTTTACCCTTTACTCTGGCCCACATCATTTTTCCTGTTTCGGTGCTATCTGTGCTGCTTCCGGAGACATAGCAAAAGGTCATTTCCGGATTAAGATTCGAAAGTGTTTTCGCAAAATTCATCGAGAGATCATAAGTGAGGCGACGGTATTCTTCTTCGCTCTTACCGATAGAAGTTGCTCCGAGGCAAAAGAAGCAAGCGTTATATCCGGCAAGTTCTGATTCGATGGATGAAAGATCAAAGAAATCCGGAATGATAATTTCCTTTAATTTTGAATTACTAACTCCGCATGGTTTCCTTGTGACTACTAAAACACTTTCTACATCAGGATGTAACAGTGCTTCATGCAGTACGCCTTCGCCTACCATTCCGGTGAGACCTGTAATAATTACGTTAAGTTTCATATTGCGAAAATAACTATTTGAAATCAAAAGAGGAATTTCGCATAGCAAAATTCCTCTCTCGTAGTTCCTAATTCATTATTGATTAGGTGCCTGCTGCATAATCCATTGAATAAGCGATCTGCTGCTCGGTGAGCTTATCGATCTTGAATCCTTGCGTAGAAAGTTTAACGCCGGCGATCTCCTGATCCTGTTCGACAGGAATGTCGTAGACCTTTCCGCGTTCCATGATCTCTTCACCTTTGTGAACACCTGCTAAACGCAACTGCGACATGAACTGATTTGCAAAGCTCATATCCATAACTTCTGATGGATGTCCTTCAGCAGCAGCAAGATTGATCAAGCGTCCTTGTGCAAGAAGATAAACTCTGCGATTTCCGGAGAGAAGATACTCTTCGCAATTTGCACGGATCTGACGGTGATTTGCTGAGCGTTCTTCAAGATCAGGAATATTAATTTCGCAATCATAATGTCCTGTGTTGCAGAAGATCGCACCGTCTTTCATCGAATCAAAATGACGTCCGACAAGAATATCTTTCACACCTGTAGCGGTGATGAAAATATCGCCGACTTTCGCTGCTTCATCCATCGGCATGACTTGCATACCTTCAAGTGTTGCTTTCAATGCAGCCGTTGCCTTTACTTCGGTAACGATGACATTTGCGCCCATGCCTTTGGCACGGGTTGCAACGCCTTTGCCGCAATGTCCGTAACCTGCTACGACGATATTCTTTCCTGCAAGCAAAACTGAGGTTGCTCTGATAACACCATCAAGAGTTGATTGACCTGTGCCATAGACGTTATCGAAATCCCATTTCGTTTCAGCATCATTGACGGCGATAACGGGATACATAAGCTTTCCGTCATCAGCCATTGAACGAAGGCGGTGAACGCCTGTCGTTGTCTCTTCAGTACCGCCGATAATATCTTCGACAAGCTGAGGGTATTTATTATGGACGGTGAAAATAAGATCAGCGCCGTCATCGAGTGTGAGGTTCGGCTTGAAATCAAGTGTGCGATCAATGCACCAGTAAAATTCTTCGACGTTCATTCCGTACCAAGCAAAGATCTGTGTTGCTCCGCCGACTGCCAGAGCCGCTGCAACTTCATCATTGGTCGAGAGGGGATTGCATCCGCTCCAGGAAACTTCAGCTCCGGCAGCGGCCAGAGTTTCGATAAGGACGGCTGTTTCTTTCGTAACATGCAAACATCCGGCGATGCGGTAACCCGATAAAGGCTTGGTTTTAGAGTATTTTTCGCGGAGTGCCATAAGCACCGGCATGCGCGATTCAGCCCATTCGATCTGCCTTCTTCCGGCATCAGCTAACTTAATATCGCGAACTTTGTATATGCCCTTCTTCTCGTCCATATTCGTTAAATTATAATAGTATTTGGTTAAATTTTTATGCGCGCGTATAACAGTGAGATGGGGATGTTCGTTCGGAATTACCAAACCATTACCTTTGAAACCGAATTGCCCGCTACGACGAAATATATTCCTTTCCCGAGCTTCTCAGTTGAAAATTTAGCAGTACCATTTTCGATTCGTACCTGCTGAGCTATGACTCCGAGAGATGAATAGAGGCAACTAATCATGCTATGATTAGTTTCTGGCAATATGAATTTTATTCCATTCATGAAATATTCAATAGCAGGTCGGGTAAGTTGAGGAATTACTGGTTCAACATCGAGAAGACTATAATTTAGCGAACCGGAAATAGTAACTTTATCTACAGAAAGTAAAG
>JANYLL010000220.1 GCA_025357895.1 Ignavibacteriota bacterium | reverse complement strand
ATTGACCGTTTCCATGGCTTTGAAATACTTGCTTCGCGTGTCCCAGCAAATTTATATAATTCCTCAGATGTCGGAAAAATATAGATATCTAATCCGAGTAATGAGTTAATACCGTAAACACTATCAATTTCTTCTATATATTTTTTTGTATTGAATTTAATTAGGGTTATCTCATCAGTGGTCAGTGTTCCGTACTTAAAATGAATTATTGCCGAAGAGGCAGAAATTTTTGCCGAAAGATAACTTTTCATTTCATCGTCACTAAGGTAGCTATTGGCAAGAATTCCTAAGAATGAACCGGCTACGATCGCCAGCCAAAGCTGCCAGTTGATTAATAATTTAATCGCGTCAGCAAATCTATATTGTTCCCTCTTTGTCTTATCTATATCATAAATAATCCATAGAAGAATAATCACCATCTGTAAAGTTCGCGACATCCAATAACCTTTCGACAATTCCATCGCCTCATCCCAGACAAATCCGGGGAAATACCCGTACTGCCAACCGTACGTATAAATTTTCGCCGCAAGGTATCCAGGAAGCAAACTAATGATGATCGTTGCTGCCCAAAAAATCGCAAGATAAATATTTGTTTTCTTTTTTGATCGCGGAAGAATTCCGAACCTGATTCCGCAAAGCATCGCTATCAAAGCTGTGGGATTGACGATTTCGATATAAAACATTATACCATCCCAAAGAGAACAGTTCTCGATGAAAAGAACTGAAGCGATTGAAACAAGAAGCGGTATCGAACAAAGTAGAAATGCCCCACCTGATAAGCTTTTTAAGATGCTCCAAACTGATTCATCTTTTCGTTCTGCGGCAAAATTGGAAGCATAGTAGAGTAAGTGAAGACTTGTAAAAAGTGCAATGAGGCCTGAATATTCAAAGCCTAAAACACGAAATAACGGACTTGAAAACCAAATAATAGAAAGCGATACGGCTAAATAATATGCCGCTCCGAAGAGGAATGATCGCTTTTTTACGAATGCTACGAATGCCATAATGTGATTTCTTTCTCAAGAATCATGCAAAGGGGTAAATAAATCCGTAACTTTGCATTATAAACTATTCAAATATACACCGCCAATATGGCAGCAAACGTTATCGTTACAATATCATACCCGGTAAAACTTGCAAAAGTTGCCGCATATCAGAAATTAGCTGAGCAATTTGCCCGTGCCGTCAACTCTTCTCAGGAAGCTGTTCGGGTAAGCATTTATGCCTCAGACGAGAAAGCCAATGGGTTCGTGGAAGTCTATGAATGCACTTCTAACGAAAGCTTCGATAACCTCGAAGATGGTTACGACGATACAACGCATGATCTTATCGTTTCCCTCGCAGATTGCGTTGAGGACAGGCAGATCGTCAGGACAATGACCAAACGCATCTAAGCGGAACCTCAGGGCAGTTATTAGTCGTTAGGCGTCAGTCATTAGCAGACATCCTTTGCTAACGACTAAAGATTAACAACTAACGACTCAAAAAAGGGCAATTGGCGCAGTTGGTTAGCGCGCTTCCTTGACATGGAAGAGGTCACAGGTTCGAATCCCGTATTGCCCACAAATTAAAAATCCTTAAATTTTCCGAGCGCAGATCACCTGCGCTTTTTTTATATCCTTAAATGAACAGGTCACGATCCTTGTGAATCGTGACCTGTTTCAATACAAACTGCTTTCAAAATTTACCGAGCCAGAATGATTTTCTGCGTCGATAGGAATGGTGTACCTTCGGTGCTTAATCCGGTGAGGCGGACGATGTAGGTTCCTGCTACCAGAGCAGAGCCATCTGTTGCCGTACCGTTCCAGATCCATTCAGTTGAAGTGATCGATGTGGAAAGGACTGTCTTGCCGTTGATATCATAGATAGCAACTGCTGCTGAATTCACTCCGCTAAGATCAACTTTCAATCTTGATGTCATCGGATTCGGTAATGCAGTGATGGTCACCCCGATCGGAAGCGAATTGCTGACCGAAGCTGCAGCGACCTGAATACCGGTTAACGTGATCGTGCTCAGAACCTGCGAGCTATTTGATGTAACCTGCAATTGATCCGTATGCAATACAAAATCGGTTGATTTGAAAGCTACCTTCATGCTGATAGTCTGCCCCGGAGCAAGTTTAGCAGGTCTATATATACTTGGTGCGCCGCTTACGATCGTAAAGTTCTTCCCTGAAACAAGTGACATATTCGTAACCGTCACACTTGTTGTAAGATTATTAGTAAATTGGAGCACAACGTTTGCACCGTTTCCATGAGATTTCATAACGATGGATTGATGTCCGCCGTTGAATAAGTTATGATCATTTGTATCATTAACTGCTGTCGTATCATCATCGCCATGATGATGTGGGCATTCTATGGTGTCGTTTCCATCTTGACCGCCGTTATGATCGCCGCCATCTGTTGTATCGCCGACGTCTGTTGTATCTTTATCTCCGTCATGTCCATGGCCGCCGCCCATATCCGTCGTATCGCCGTCATGCGGTCCGCCGTTATCGGATGTATCACCGCCATCGGTTGTGTCTTCACCATCATGACCGCCGTCGAAAAGTCCCGTTTTAGTCGTCAATGCTGAAGGCATCATCGGAATGCGAAGCATACCGATATCAGATCCTGCAGTATTGAACGTTCCGAAAGCTGAAAGTCCCATGGCAGGGGTTTCGATCTTCACTACCTTATACTGCACGCTTGCAGAAGGATTATGGAAATATCTTGCCGATGCATGTGAGGCAATAGTAATGCCAAGGACTATCGCTAAAATGCGAAGTGCTAAATGAATTGTAGAATTTTTCATATTCTGATTGATAAATATTTTGCTGTTAACGTTCAGCTGCTCGGGGAAACGAACTATCTGAATTACCATTATGATACAAAACTACAATAATAATTTCACCCTGTTTCAAATAATCTTTCTACTCCAGTCATAATTTATCATTAATAATTTAGAATTAAAAAAATAACAACTCGCAAGTCTTTATAATTCATCATTTTAATTGTGCATGTCACATATAATTGGCGGTCTTACAGCTAACAGTTTACTGTGAAATTTATCTGTTTTTTGCCCATTCCTATGCATTCCCAGAGATCTTCGCCCTTATGTTTTAGCTTTTTGTTTTAAGCTGTAAGCTTTATCCGAGCTCCGTATCTTTGTATCAAAAACAATATGCCCAATCTGAAACCACTCAGAATCATCATCGTTGCTCTTGTAACCATGACGACGATCTTCACCCTTATCATGGCACGTACCAGTTCGGGAATAGGAACTTCATATCTTGGACCGGTGAGCACTTTTAGGATCATCCATCTTCTAATGACGATTATTCTCATACTACTCTCAAGATTCATTGGGGAAAAGATCCTCTCCGGCAAAATCAACGTTCAATCCCGTTTACCTGGAAACGACAGTCGGCAATTGACATTCGACACTTTTACTCTTTCATTTTACCAACGCTATGCTTCTGCAGCTATTGTTCAACTTGCCTTAACGGAAGTGTCGGTGCTTTTCGGAGGGATTGTTTTCCTTCTTGCATCGCAGAAAGGTGAAGTCCTTAGCAACCCAATATACTACCTGCATTTTCTTCCCCTATTTTATTTTATCACGACCGCAGCAAAGCTCCTTCCGACAGAGCAGAAGCTTATTGATATGGAGAAAATGTATTCAGCTAACAACTAAAGATCGAAAATTCGTCAAGACAAATTAATGACTAACGACTATTCTACTCAACCTCCCACTCACAGCTAATTGAAATGTTTTGTGAAGCGGCATATATAGAAATTCGTAGTTTTCCATAAGGAAAAACCCTTATACTCGTAAAAACCACCTGGCAATTTTCTACGTAAAATTTAGTATCTCGATCAAAACCTCACATCACTAGAAACTCATTGGTAAAGGAATTTATTATGGAACATAGATCTTATTATTTTGCTGTTCTTATCCTTGCATTTTCATTATTTCTGCCACCTACAGCATTTGCTCACGCTTCGCTGCTTTTAAAAAGCACGACTTCCCAAAGGAGTTACACGATCGTTCCGAATGCCAAAGGATCGTTCACATTTCCGAATGTCGTACCCGATACATATTCTCTTTCGATCGTTGGGGAGTATGATTATTTCTCCGATAAGGCAACTGAGACATGCCCCGGTATATCCGTAGAAAATCTGCATTGGGTCATAACAGGAGAAGGCATCCCGGCGTCGAATGTCCGTCTGCGCTGTATGACTGCTACAGCGGATAAACTTTCGAATCCTTCTTTTAATAAAGATGTCGAGCCAAACAAAGAGTATTCACTCACTCTCTATTCCTCTCTCGTAACTCAAAAAGTTGCTGCGCTTACAGGAAAGATCACGAATTTTGTGCTCCATCGAAGTGATCAGAGCAAAGATGTTATGAGCAGTCGTTAGGGCGATAGCCGCTTGCTAGCAGATGGGAGGGTAGTTGACAATAAGCTCTCAAATGTGTAGATTGATCTTTGATAATCCGGATTGCTTAAGGATCCTAAAAGTCGAAGCTACTCTCCAAATGCAGAAATAAATCAGTAAAATTCCGTATTTTTGCATTATATGCAGCAACCAAAAACGAAGATCATCGCAACACTGGGTCCGGCGTCAAGTTCAGAGGCAACGCTTGAAGCACTTATCAATGCCGGAGTCAATATCGTCCGGCTGAATTTTTCGCATTCTACAACGGATGAGCATCTGGTGCTTGCCCAGCTTGTCCGCAAGATCAGCGCCAAGCTCGGAGTTCATATTGCCATCCTTGGCGATCTGCCGGGTCCGAAAATGCGCACGGGCTTGACTGCCGACCCCGGAGGAGTACATATTGCCGATGGCACGAAAGTAAATCTTGTTTACGAACCTGACGATCTTACCACAGGGGATGTTATCACCACAAGCTATCCGCATCTCGGCGAAGACGTTGCCATAGATGATCCTATCCTTTTAGACGACGGTCAGATCATTTTATATGTCGATGATATAATTTCGAAAACGGAGATCCGATGTCGCGTAAAGAACGGCGGCATCCTTACTTCGCATAAAGGAATAAATTTCCCTCGCACAAGACTTCGGATTCCGGCTCTCACCGATCATGATAAGGACCTTGCCAGATTTGCCGTGAATGAAATTGGTGTCGATGCTCTTGCGCTTTCCTTCGTTCGCCGTGCCGGAGATATTTTGCAATTGAAACATCTTCTGGAAACAGAATTGAAACGCACCGATATTCCGATCATTGCAAAGATCGAAAAACCCGAAGCTGTCGATCATATCGAAACGATCTTAGATGTTGCTGATATGATCATGGTTGCGCGCGGCGATCTTGGAGTTGAAATGCCATTAGAACAAGTGCCGCCGGTGCAGAAGCGGCTGATCGATATGGCAAATGCGCGCGGCATTCCCGTCATCACCGCAACGCAGATGCTTGAATCGATGATCACGCATCCCCGCCCCACCCGTGCCGAAGCATCGGACGTTGCTAATGCCGTCTTTGACGGATCTGATTGCGTCATGCTCTCTGCCGAAACAAGTGTAGGGCTTTTTCCTGTCGAAGCCGTCCGCACCATGAGCGAGATCGCTTTGCAGGCAGAGAAAAGCGGAT
>JANYLL010000216.1 GCA_025357895.1 Ignavibacteriota bacterium | reverse complement strand
TAATTGTTTCGTTCGTTTTTTTAAGGGAAGAGAGTTTTATTGAAAGTAATGTCTTTGAAGCTGCAGCTCCGCTCATAACGGCAAGTCTTGCCGAATGCCAACTGAAGATCAGACGCGGATCGTATGCCTTGCCGCACATTGCATAATTTCCTGCACCGTAAGAATTGCCGGTGATGAATGTAAATTTAGGAACCACTGAGTTCGCCACGGCACTTACCATCTTTGCACCATCTTTGATAATTCCTCCATGCTCGCTTCGTGAGCCAACCATGAAACCTGTAACATCTTGTAAGAAAACAAGAGGTATCATTTTCTGATTACAATTCATAATAAAGCGGGCAGCTTTATCTGCTGAATCGGAATAGATCACCCCTCCGACTTGCATTTCGCCTTTAGCATTTTTAATTACTTTCCGTTGATTGGCAACAATACCAACTGCCCAACCGTCAATTCTGGCATAAGCAGTAATGATCGTTTTTCCATAATCAGCTTTGTATTCGTCAATTTCAGAATTATCGACAATACGTCCTATAATGTCATATGTGTCGTAGGGCTTAGTGGTATTAGTCGGTAGTATAGAAAGAATTTCATCGGTTTCAAACTTCGGCTGCGAAGATTTAATCCGGTCAAATCCTGCTTTTGGTTTTTCACCGATCTTAGATACAATTGATCGGATCGTTTCAAGACAGACATTATCATTTGGCATTTTATAATCGGTTACACCCGATATTTCCGAATGCACTCGTGCTCCGCCTAAACTCTCGTTATCGATCTTCTCGCCGATCGCCGCTTCGACAAGAGCACTTCCTGCTAAAAAAACGTGTCCCGTTTTTTCTACGATTAATGCTTCATCACTCATGATAGGGAGGTAGGCGCCTCCGGCCACACACGGTCCCATGATTGCGGCGATCTGCACAATTCCCATCGAACTCATGACAGCGTTATTGCGGAACATCCTGCCAAAATGCTCTTTGTCGGGAAAAATTTCATCCTGCATCGGTAAATAGACACCGGCGCTATCTACAAGATAAATAATAGGTAAACGATTTTCAATGGAAATTTCCTGTGCACGAAGGTTCTTTTTACAGGTCATCGGAAACCAAGCACCTGCTTTTACCGTAGCATCATTAGCCACAATAATACAGAGTTTGCCGCTGACTATGCCCACACCTACAACAACACCGGCTGAAGGTGCGCCGCCTTCCTCTTCATACAATCCGTATGCAGCTAATAATCCGATCTCTTCAAAATGAGATTCAGGATCAATAAGCAAGGCAATTCGCTCTCGGGCAGTCAGTTTTCCTTTTTCATGTTGTTTGGCAATATTTTTTTCCCCGCCGCCAAGTTTGACGGTTTCTTCTATGCCCTGAAGTTTACGAAGTTCATTGAGGTGATGATCCGATTGCGCTGCGAACTGAGGCAAGGAAGTATTTATGGATGTGCCGATCTGCGACATTTTGAATATTACGGTGTTATGTGAATATAAATAGGATGCAAAATTACGAAATGAAACATCGTTAAATGCGGAATCGGTCGTAATTCGAAACAAAAGTAGAAAAAACGGCTCATTACATAAGGATTTTATTCTGTGCCTCGGAATATTAAAAACTGATCTTTTAATATTTTTGTTTACTTAATGCTGTATTACAATCATTAATATTGATAACATGAAAAATTTTTTTATCCTGATTCTAAGCCTTTTGACTACGGTCGCTTATGCTCAGGAAAATGCTGTAATTACTTCTGATCCGGATTGGGCTGAGAACCAGCACATTGCCGAGCGATTAGCATATTGGCATAGTATTGATATTTCTGGACCAGATACAAATATACCCGAGGCTCGAATTAGAGGTTTTAATCAATTTATCGGTATCCCACGCTCGAAGTCAATGATGGTACAATCAGTCTCCTCTTGGGAGCGAATTGGAGGCTCTCAAGGTATTCCCGATCAAACAGGAAATGCATTTACTGGATCAGTCAGCGGACGTCCAACATCGATAGCATTCGATCCTATCAGCCAGCAGATTATTTATCTCGGCACATCAGGCGGCGGTTTATGGAAAACTACTAATGGAGGGTTAAATTGGACAAATCTCAGCGATTCCTGGAGTTCATATGCAATGGGCGGAGTTGCAGTCGATTGGTCTGATCGTAATACGATCTATGCAGCAACAGGAGATCTTTATGATCGTCAAGGTGACGGATTATATAAATCAACTGACGGCGGATTGAACTGGAAACACTCAGCAATTGCAGGAATAATTGGAAACCAATGTAATCAGGTTTTGATCGATCCTCAAGTCAATACGACGATCTATGTCACAAGTTTAAGCGGCGTTTCAAAAAGTGTAGATGCAGGTACGACCTGGAAAAAGATATTACCGGTTGGGGGAACAACGCACATGGTTATCGATCCGACAAATGGGCAGAATCTTTATGTCGGAGGTGCAGGAACGATCAGAAAATCAACGGATGGCGGGGCTACATGGAGTGGTGATCTGGCATCCAATATCAGTGGTAAATTTACAATAACACTTGCAATTTCCAAGAATGATGTATCAAAGGTCTATGCAAGTGTAGGCAGCACCGGTGGTGGTTCCACTGGAGTTGCCAGATCGGATGATTTCGGAAATACATGGAAATTAGTATGGAACCAGGCAAATTATATGTCTCGTCAGTCATTCTACGATAATGCCTGCGCCGTCAGCCCAAACAATGAAAAAAATGTAGTTGTAGGAGGACTAGATATTTGGGGATCTACAAATGCAACAACTACCAATCCTACGTTCGGCCAGCGCACTCAATGGACTGCTCAATCAACTTCCAGTGACTTCTCGCATGCTGATATCCATGTTCTTGCATACAGTCCATATGGCGGGCTTTATGCGTTAACTGACGGTGGCATATTTTATAGCGGTAATAACGGAATTAGCTGGCAGCAGAATAAAAATACCAATCTCTCGACGATGCTTTTTGTAGGCGGCGATGCCGCTTCTGATTTTTCTTATGTTTTAGGAGGCGCTCAAGATAATGGAATTAATAGGGCAAATATACTACCGGGTATAGTTTTTTCACAAACACACGGTGGTGATGGCGGACGCTGTTTTATTTCGCAATCTGATGGACTCAGTTCGTATTCTACCTATATTAACGCTTCACTGCAAAAATCGGGCGACGGAGGTATATCATGGGATCCGGGTCCTAATAATAACTATAATATTATTCCTGCTGATTGTCCGTTATTGAACGAAAGTGTAGGCTTCTATATGAATTACGATGTTTCTGAATCCGATGGTGCAGTGATTGCAATATCCGGAGGATCGAATGTTTATTATTCTTTGAATGGCGGAAATACTATTGATGCTATTACAACGGGTTCCTCAATAAGCGGCGGTCCGCGCGGCATTCATGTGCCTGCGGCTGATCCTAATGTAGTATATGTCGGGTCCGCTTTGGGATATGTCTATATGAATAATGATGCCGCGAATCTCAATACGACAAATTGGGTAAAGTCTACGACGCATATCGGAGTAGTTTCCGGTTTTGTAACCGATCCTAATAATGCAGGCAATGTATGGGCAGTTATATCAGGGTATGGAGTCGGCAAAAATCATTTCTGGCGCTCGACTGATTTCGGCAAGACGTGGGTTTCCCCAGCAATAAATCTTCCCGATCTCGATGCTTCGACTATTGCTCGTGCACCAAACGGAGATCTCTTTATAGGAACAACGTTCGGAGTACTTCGCTCAATAGATAACGGCGTAATTTGGGAGCCACTGCGTGATGGAATTCCATTGACTCAGGTCACCAAACTTCGCGTACGCGGCACAGCAAACCAATATCTTCTTGCTACTACATACGGCAGAGGAATGTTCCGATTAGATATAAGCCAATTACCTCGAACAATTTCGGGAGTGGCTTCACCTGCTTCGACAGGAGATATGCCAGCTTTTATTTCGATCTCTCCAAATCCGGTGCAGATCAATGGACGTGCAAAACTAGCCTTTAAATTGGCAAAAGGATCTGAAGTTACCATTATCCTTTTTGATGAGTTAGGACGTGAAACTAAGACGCTTCTGAAGGAAATTCGTCCGCAAGGAGATCAATTTACTGAAGCTGATATTTCTTCCGTCCCAGCGGGAGTTTACTATGCAGTCCTGACCTCGGACGGACATGCCATAACACAAAAGTTTGTAATATCAAAATAATTTTTTGAATTGTTATTCCTATAAAGGTCAGGTAAGCCTGACCTTTATTGTTAGATTGAATTTTTTTTTATTCCAATCTTTAGTGTTCATGTGTCCTATAAGTCTCACCATATAATAACTTAGCCGGATTCGGAGAGTCTTGTTAAGTTAGGGCAAGGATTTATGACCTAAAATTTTTTGTAACAAAACACCCCCCTTGCGGTACTTATATATATAGGGGACGAACATTGGTTACGAAGTTCGACTCAAATCACAACTTAAGTATTTAATTTTTTACATTTTTTGAAGTCTTAAAAAAGAATATTTGATACGATTTCTCTACCGTAAGGCTAACTTCGGCAGGGGCACAAAAGAACGAGAGAAGAAAGTTAAGGACACATAGCTTGTCTTCACTCTTACAGTAAAGGGTTCGTTCTTCTGCACCATCCGAGATACCTGGTAGAGATGTTTTTATTTAACATCATCATCGTATCATTTTTTTTAAGACGACAAATTATGCAAACCATTCAATCGAGAGCTTCTGTCCGCCAGGCACAGCCGGCATTCAATCCTTTCATGCTCGCAGACGACCTTCCGAGCATCAGAACACAATTCAAGGAAGGTATTTCAAATCCCTTAGCTGGTATGCTGACCGATGAAGCATTCATGCTGCTTCGCTCGAACGACTTACTCAATGAAAAATCTCTGAGAGATTATGTTATTCGTCAGATGTTCCTGCAACTAAAGGGGGATAGGGCAATGAAGACTCATGAGGCAATTAAGGCACTGACGGATATGTATCCGTATCTCCAATTCGACACGATCAGAAAGATCGTCTACCGCGTTTATCCTTCAAGTTCGAGGAAGTCAATGATGTGAAATACTTTGTGGCCGAAAGTAAAGGCATTTCTCCGTCAATGAAAAGGGTCAGCTAATCCTGACCTTTTTCATTATTCTATTACAACTATTTTGTATTTGCGTCCTGACTGTTCTATAAAATATATTCCGGGAGATATGTTTAAAGGAATCGTAAAATTGCTATTGGCAACTTCTGATCTTGCGATAACTCTGCCTAAGAGATCAGTAAAAGTTATAGGAGAGACTCCGATTGAAAAAAAATAAATATTTTCTCCTCGGTGAATCGGATTAGGATAAGGAAGTCTTTGATTTGGTATTTTGGATTCTGACCCCGCAATAACGGATTCTGAACCGGATTTAATTGGATCGAGCACCTCAAGATCATCCACCCCTGCTTCTACAAGAGCGCCGACATCATCACTTGCAATAAAACGGATTTTTATTGTGGGCGACAACGTAATAAAATCGGCAGCGCGGAAAGAGAATTCCGTCCATTCAGGATATCCTGAAAATCCGTTAGTACTTTGATTAGTTAACTGCAATGGCTTCCATGTTGCACCGTTATCATTTGAAATATCGGTCTGCCATTTCGGAATTCCTGCGTTTTGCCCTTTGTCATTAGAGTAATAATACCAGAACCTGATAAAAGGTGATGTGAGTTTTGAAAAATCCATTACCGGAGTTTCAAGTGTTGTTGCTCCTCCATCAACATCATCAAAACCCGGACTGTTTTTGCCGGATGTGTCGATATGATTTCCTGTCATATAACACATCGTTCCGTTTGCCGAGTGATCGGTATCCTGTTGAATATAATTAATAGGCGGATTCGGATTGCTATATGTTCCATGCGGTTTTTCTCTTACCCAAATCCCTGTCGTCGCCCTATCAGAAAGAGATTTTAGTGACCATCCTTTTTCTGTTTCGGCACCATCAAAAACAACTTGACGAAATCCTACAGTAAAAGAATATGCGCATTCGAGAGAAGGAGATGTCATCGTATCCAACTTATCAAGCGGTGAGCTTAGGCTTGAATAATATTTTACGATTGTGCCTGAAGGCGCCTTCGGAATCAGTCCTTCATACTGAGATTTTCCAATGGACTTCATTGGAACTGTCAAATATGTTTTCCCCTCGTCAGTAGAATAATGAAGCAAAATATTGTTTTCATCAATCGCTCCGGCAATACCATTGTAAGAGGCTGTAAGTATTGTAGTATAAAAACTCGCCGAAGTGCCCTGATCTTTTATTTTAGAAAGAGACATCGGAATAAAAGCCGATAAGGAAATATTATGCAGCTTGAACGCGTCAAGAATATCTTTTAAATGGGGAGTACCGTTGGCTAAGTTGTTATCGTCATCATCGGTTACGATAGTTGCGATCAAGGTATTTGAAAAAGCATCTTCAAGCGCAATCGTATCGGTAAGATCAATGCCGTCGGGCATTTGATATTCCATAAAATGGAATAGGTGTTCAGCTGCATCATGTCCAATAGCTTTACGTAAATCCCAAAATGCTCCCGAGATGATCTCTCCATTGATATGAATATCAGGACTAATGTCTTTCGGCAATTTATTTTTGTTATCGCAATTACGCAGGATTCTACCGTCATTGCCGTAAAAACCAATTCCGATGCGCGGATCATCACGAATGAATGCGCTGTTAAGATCGGCGAAGCCTTCGCTTAAGGATCTGTTAACGATATTATTATCGCCTCCGCCTGCCATTTGATAAAGGACATTTGTTACCCTATGACCGTACTCGTGGAAGATAACATCGGCTATCTGTGCAGTATTGGAACAGCCTGATCCTGCATTGAAAAAATTCAGTGATGTATCCTGAGGAGTATAAAAAGCATTGCAAGCCGCTTGAAAATTAACATTGATATTCATGTGAGCATCGAGATTAGTTAATTTCTCATCTATACGCTTATCCGCAAGGTGAACAAACTGCGCTGAGTAATACGCATCGCGCTCCGAAGGATCGGAATTCGAATCGTCCCAGATAACATCGGTTGATCCGGTCAGTACTGTTCTCTTTATTGAACTATTTGCTATCTTATCCTGCCTGTAAATGCTAAAAAATTTGCTGTCGAAAGATGTTTCTATTATCAGAGGATAATTTACTGATGGTAAAGTCCAGGTTCCATTTGAATCTGTTTCAGTGGATATACCATTGATCTTTATTCTAGCATAAGGCAATCCAACTGTTGTCAATGTATCGAAGGGAGTATGCAGATGTACCTTTGCGAGGATTTTTCCTGTTGTTGGCAGATTCACAGGATTTAGTGGAACAGACTTTAGTCCGTATGAAGGAAAGATTGACGGACCAAAGTCCGTCGCACGATTATTGGTATAATCTCCATGCTCTACCAAACTCTTTTTCTCGATCAGATCGCCGTTTCCTGCATCAAATGTCAGCCGCCACATCTCATTCATATCCGGATCGGATGCAATTATTTCATAGCAAAGGCGTAGAAAACTACTCTTTATTTCGTCAATAAATACGAGTTTGGGTTGAGCCTGGATTACCGAATGGAGTCCCAATAACGACTGTGTTTGCTGGAAAATGATTTCTCTGGAGATGGAAGGGTAGAGGGTATTCGGTTGCTTTGACGGGATATTATTGCGCACAAGCATCACTTCTCCGGTAAGGGCACCAATGTTCATTTTTAAAAATCTATCGCGGAGTGGAATACCACCATAAGAAATCGTATAGGATGAAAGCCAGAGATTTCCGGTTCGAGAGTTTCCGGTTCCGATGAGTTGGGAATTCTCCGGCAAAGCTAAGACATTCGATGCTACAAATTGCGCTTCTATTAATGCAAAATTTCGAACAGCCTCAAGATTATTTCGTTGCTCATAGGGAATTGCTTTTATAGCATTTGTGCGATTAATTGTCAATATTCCAGGAGTTTTATTATTCCCTAAACAGATGAGATTATAGGCATTACCGGTCTTCCGGGAGATATTGGATGCTGAAATTTGCAGTTCCTTTTGGGACGCGTTCTGTGCCTTCACTGCATTGAAGGTGAAGAAAGCAGATGCCAGGAAACTACTTCTTAAAGCACAGAGTATAATGCTTCTGCCGTTCATTCTAATCCGATTTCTATCAATATTATAAAGAGCACTTTAAATAGAATAGTTGCAAATCCTAAAGAAATTAATATATTTGACCTTTCGCGCAACTTTTTTAGTTTTTAGGGGTTATTTATAAAATATCCTGTCGTTGGGACACATAACGGATGGGTGTATAGATAATGATTTACCAATTTATAAAAATACGATGAAAAAAAATGTTACGATCTTTCTTTTTTTACTGAGTACATCCCTCAGTATTAACGCATTTGCCCAGTCACAACAGATAGGATTAAAACCGGATAGAGTCACGGTTGATCCGGGCAATGTATTCCTTGCATACCCTAAATATGTCAAGTCGTTTCAGCCTACGCAAGGCCATCAGAATAGTCCGCAGAGCGTTAGTTGGATACAATACCCTGATACAGTAACTAAGCAATTTGCCTATACTTTTTTTCCCACTATTTTAAACGTAACGCAGCAGAATGGTACTGTTATTCCTGATACCGTCACAGGTTATTCTCAGCGTTTTACTTCTCCATATACGACTAATACCTATCTTGATAGTGTTCAGGTCGGTATTGGAATTCCAACAGGTGCTTTAACATCTGGTGCAAATAGATTTCGATTAATAATTGCTGCTTATACGCAAACCATTAGCACTCAGAACAAACTTCCTTTCCCTGGAACCTTGATCGATTCGACTTCTGTGAGTTATGACGATCTGGCTGCCTTGACTCCGGGAACCTTGCAATTTGTTACTGTCAAAATGAAGCATAAAAAAGTAGGCAGAGCTTTTTTTATAACTGTTAGTACTCCATACGATTTTTCCACGGATCTTGCAAGTCAACAAGTTATTGGAATTT
>JANYLL010000199.1 GCA_025357895.1 Ignavibacteriota bacterium | reverse complement strand
TTTAGCCTGCGTGAATCTCAAATCGTGAAATGCTTTCGCGGGCTAAAGCCCTGCGCCTACCGGGAAAGATTCTTTGATTTATGAAACAAAATTGAGTTTCCGTTGTAAATTTGAACAAAATCATTCGACAATAAACAATGGAATTCGCACTTACAACCGATTCTCTCGCAAAACGTTTCGGCTCAGGTCCGACAAGTGTGCCCGCTTTGCAGGGCGTGAACATCTCCGTTCGCCGCGGAGAGATCTATGGATTGCTTGGACCGAACGGTGCCGGCAAGACAACATTTATCAAATGTTTGCTCGGTATTGTCTATCCTACGGGCGGTTCAGGGCATATACTCGGCTTGCCGCTTGGCTCGATCAGAGCGAAAGAGAAGATCGGATACTTACCCGAAAATCATCGCTACCCTCTTCACTTAACCGGTGAGCAGGTGCTTCGGTATTTCGGAAAACTATCCGGTGTGGATTCAGGCATTCTTAAAAAAAGAATTGATGAAACTCTCGGGCTTGTCGGAATGTCCGAATGGCGGAACATGAAAGTCCGGAAATATTCCAAAGGCATGATGCAGCGTCTTGGCTTAGCTCAAGCGCTTATCAATGATCCCGATCTTATCATTCTTGATGAACCTACTGATGGAGTTGATCCTGTCGGAAGAAAAGAAATTCGGGATGTACTCACGCATCTCAAAGATCAAGGCAAGACTGTTTTCCTGAATTCGCATTTGCTCTCCGAAGTTGAGCGCATATCGGATCGTGTTGCAATCATGCGTCAAGGCGAAATTATTACTGAAGGGTCGGTCGAAGCATTGACGAGCAAGAAGAATCAGTATGAGATCAGAGTTGATAGCGCATCTATTGTGCAAACAAAAGCTGCGCTTGGCGATGCATTGCATAGTGAAAGCGACGGACTTATTCAGGCAGAATTCATGAGCACGGAAGAATTGAATACAGCAATAGATAAAATGCGTTCGCAGGGAGTGCTTATCGAAAGCCTTATTCCAAAACGCTCATCGCTTGAAGATCTTTTTATTGAGCTGATCGGAACGCCAGATCTGCATCGGGCAAATTAAGAATTCGTATGGGTCAGGCGTTACTTGACCCGGGGAGGGCGAGGCAATGCCTCGCCCCTACAAGATAAAATATATTTACTAAAGAATATGCTAAAGAAATTTTTTGCTATCATCGAAGAGACTTATCGCGAAGCGATCGCTCGGAAGACTATCGTCGGTTTTTTTATTTTCTCGACCATCATTATCGTCATTTCCTTTTTTGTCTTTCAAAGCTCGACGGTAAAAGATGCGATGACGAAGATGCAGCAGACTAACATGCAAGGCGGAAAGCCAAACATCGCAACCGATGTGATCATGGTATCGGTCTTAGATATTTTCTGGACAATCGTTTCTTTTGTCCTCTATTTCATGACCGTATGCGTCGGAGTCTTTGCTACCACAGGATTTATTACTTCGCAGATGGAAAAAGGCTCGATAGATTTACTGCTCTCAAAGCCTGTTCCAAGATGGCTTTATATTATGGGAAGATACATCGGTTCGATCACCATTATCTTTCTTGAAGTAACATGGTTCGTTGTGGGAATGTGGTGCGTAGTATCATTATCCACCGGCACATGGCATATAGCTTTTCTCGAAAGCATCTTCTTCATCATGCTTGGCTTTGCCGGAATATATTCTGTTGTTGTGCTAATCAGCGTGCTATCTCGTTCATCCGCACTTTCGATCGTTATCGGAATCGGATTGTATTTTATCTCGTTCCTGATATCCGGTGCAAAGGGAATTGAAAAGCTTGTTACTACAGAAAGTAAATCCACACTGAGTTATGTTGCAGATGTGCTCTACTACGTTTTTCCGCAAACATCCGATATGTCCAACAATATGAAGAACGCAATCCTCGGCAATCCAATCGAGTGGATGCCTGTCCTGCTCATCCTCGGCTTGACCACAGTCTATATTTCCTTATCAGTTTATGCCTTTAATAAGAAGGAGTTTTGACCTGGATTTGGTCGGATTATTATGGATTAACTGGATGCGAATAAAACCTCACTTTCCACCTCATTAGTCGGCAAAATCAATTCACCGCTTGAACTAACGCCTGTTTCACTGCGAGCATAGTCTAACTCATTGATTTTTTTATCACTTAATATTTTTACTTTTATCTCGCCTGAGCGCATATCTTCTAAGATTTCATCGCTTCTTAACCTGATTATTTCATTTGCAATTGAAGCAAGTTTGCCAAGACCGCCGCGATGAATCTCCCCTGCTACGGCGCCTCTGGAATATGCCTGAGAATAAATGATCACCGCGACATTCAATTCATTGGCAATATGTAATAATCCGAATAATGCCTTTTCTTTGAAGCCATAATTCCGGTTCGCAAAATCCCAGGAGTTCACGATGAGATACTTGATCTGTTGCGTTTTGATCGCCTCGCGAATTTCGTCAAGATATTTACACAGATCGCCGCCAATGACATGCCGGAAAAATATGCCTTCCTTTGTTCCAGGCGCAGCTTGCTCTCCAGTAGAGTCATCTCCAGTGGGATGGACTCTTTGTCCGTCCGTCATCCCCAAATCCCTCCGTGCTGCTGCCAATAGCCTCCGCGTAGTATAGATAGTATTGATATACATGATATTTCCGCGCCGCGAACTGACGGCAATCTCCCGTGCCTGCTGTAACGACTGATGAATATTCGCCCCTGCATGATCGCCACAATAAACCGTGATCTCCCCCTGAGCAAAAGCTAAGTACTTGTTATTTTTCATGATCGTAAATAAAGTAAATATAAAAATCTCTCCTCCCCATTTTCGCTTATAGCTTGACATGGTGCTCATCACCCGACAAACCAATATACAGCATTCATTTT
>JANYLL010000188.1 GCA_025357895.1 Ignavibacteriota bacterium | reverse complement strand
GATAATTCGTCGGCACCGGAACCGTGCCTTCAATAGTCATTAATCTATCAGATTCGATATTGAGTTTCGGAATAGAACCAAGTAAGCCCACGGTATAAGGATGAAGGGGATTATAATAAACTTCATCTGCTATGGAATACTCAACAATATGTGAAGCATACATGACGGCAACCTTATCCGCAGTTTCAGCAATAACTCCAAGATCGTGAGTTATAAGAATAACGCCCATTCCAAGGCTTTCCTGTAAAGATTTTATAAGTTCTAAAATCTGTGCCTGAACAGTTACATCCAAAGCTGTAGTCGGTTCATCGGCAATAAGAATAGAAGGATTACAGGCAAGCGCCATCGCGATCATGATGCGCTGGCGCATTCCGCCTGATAATTGATGCGGGTATTCTTTATAGCGCTGCTCGGGAGCGGGAATGCCGACTTTTTTCAGCATTTCAATAGCGCGGTTCTTTGCTTCTTCTTTCGATACTTTTTCGTGAAGAAGAATCGATTCTTCGATCTGATTGCCGACAGTAAAAACCGGATTAAGCGAAGTCATCGGCTCCTGAAAGATCATGCCGATCTTATTACCGCGTATTGAACGCATCTCTTCTTCGGAGATCTTTAGTAGATCACGGCCTTCAAAAAGTATCTGCCCTCCTACTGTTTTTCCCGGAGGGTCGGGTATTAGACGCATGATCGAAAGGGCTGTAACGGATTTTCCGCAGCCGGATTCTCCAACAACGCCAAGCGTTTCTTTTGGATCTACTGTATAGCTGACATCATCAACAGCTTTTGATACCCCGTCATCGGTGAAGAAATACGTTTGAAGATTTTTTACTTCTAAAAGTGCCATGATTCAATTAAAAAATAAAAATGCAAATTAAAAATTAGCGCTTCAATTTAGGATCTAAAGCATCTCTAAGTCCATCCCCAAATAGATTAAACGCAAAAACTGCAAGCATAATCGCAAGTGCAGGATAAATTGTTAAGCCCCAGTTCGAGCCTGCGGCGATGAAGCCATAGCCGTCATAGATCATTTGTCCCCAGGTCGAGGTTGGAGGTTGTACGCCAAGCCCGATGAATGAAAGAGAGGCTTCATAAATAATTGCTGTCGCAAATCCGGCAGTAGCAATAACGATGATAGGTCCCGTTGCATTCGGAAGCACATGCTTAAAAATCGCCCGCATATTACTGAATCCAAGAGCACACGTTGCCTCTACGTATTCCGTCTCTCTAAGCGAAAAAAATTGCCCGCGTACAATACGCGCCATATCAACCCATCCGGTAATACCAATTGCGATCACTGTTTGAACAAAGCCGAGTCCAAGCGCAATAGAGATAGCGATAACAAGTAAGATAGGGGGTATCGACCAAACTACATTAGTAAACCACATTAAAATGTCATCGACCCACCCACGATAAAATCCTGCAAGCGCACCGAGCAAAACACCGATAACAATGCTAAGTAATTCCGAAAAGAATGCAACAGTAAGTGAAACTCTCGCACCGTACATCAAACGCGAAAAAACATCGCGCCCGTATCTATCGGTGCCGAGATAATAATTCGGCTCTTTATGCCAATCGGATTCTGATGAGCCTGCAAGTTTGCTTAAGGCAAGTTTTCTTGTATTGCCTTCATCGGTGATCATGATGATCTGATCGCCTTGAATTGTAAAACTTTGAATCGGAACAGGGATCGGCTCACGCCCTTGAAGTTCATTGGTTCGTAAAATCACATTACCTTTGAAGCCGCTTGGCTTCGTAGCGTATTCAAGCACCTGCAAATTAGGATCGAAAGGAGCAAGGAAACTTGCGAATGCTGCCACGAGAATAATTAAAAATGTTACAACTAGTCCTGCCATTGCAAGCCTGTTGCGTTTAAGGCGTTTCCAGGAATAATACCAAAGAGAACGAGGCTTCTCTTTAAGCATTTCCTCCATTGTCGGAATCGGTGTTGTTGTCATTGAAATAAAATTATTGTATTTTTACTTTCGGGTCGAGCTTCGCGTACAGAATATCGACTAAAAAATTAATGATGACAAAGATGAGTGCTGCGAAAAATACGGTACCTTGAATCGTCGGAAAATCTGAGCGAGGAATAGCTTCAAAAGCCAATGAACCAATACCCGGCCAGTTAAAAATATATTCAATAAAGAAAGCTCCGGTAAGAAGTGCAGCAAGCCATGCACTGATGGTAGTCACTACCGGATTAAGAGCGTTACGCAACGCATGACGGAAAATTACCGCCTTTGCAGAAAGTCCTTTGGCTTTTGCCGTACGGACGTAATCGCTGGAAAGTACATCGAGCATACTTGAACGCGTTACGCGGGCAATAATAGAAATAGGTCGCAAAGCAAGCGTCAGCATAGGTAGCGCAAGATACTCCCAATGATAATTCCAGAATTGGTACCAACTTGAGCCGTCCTGAATCACATATCCTGAGATCGGAAAAATTTGAAGCCATGCACCAAAAGCAATGATCATCAATAATCCAAAGACAAATGATGGCACAGATATTCCGACAAGTGCAAAGATCATTGAGATATTATCCCAAAGTGAATACGATTTGATGGCTGAGAGAATACCTATACCAACGCCTAAAATGGTAGCAATGAACATTGCACTGAGCGTAAGAACGATCGTTGCAGGCAAACGCTCCAGAATGCTCTCCATCACCGGACGGTTCGAACTGAAGGAACGTCCGAGGTCTCCTGTTGCAGTTTTCTTTAGAAAGGCTGCATAACGCTCCCAGACAGGAAGATCCAAACCTAATTCATGCCGGATAGCGTTTTGCGTAGATAGATCGGCTCGCTGCCCCTGCATCATGCGTGCAGGGTCAGGGAGCAGATTCATTACGAAAAAAATGATCGACATCACTCCGAAGATGATGAGGATGGAATAGATCAATTTGCGGATCGTAAATGAAAGCATTAATATGTAACTAATTTAGATTTAGCAAATTTACGGCTGATTTGTGCCTCGGTCAAGAATTCTTAGTATATTTGTACTCAATCGTTCATTCACATTCGGAAATGGTGTCCGCTTTTAATAAGGCGGATGAAAAGGGAATTCCGTTAAATTCGGAAGCTGACCCGCAACTGTAACTCGAAATAAAGACCCACTGGATGAAAATCCGGGAAGGAATGAGAAGCCAGGAGACCTGCCATTGCCGATATTCCATCATGCCTTCGAGGAAAGAGGCAAGGGAGAAAAAAATATTGCAATACCTTTGTGTTGCTGTATTTTTATCTGCTCCTTTGTCTTAAAAAATAAGACATTGGAGCTTTTGTGTTTTTAAAATTCACGATATTTTGTTGTTCACTTTTTTGTATTGCTTCCAGCAATATTTTGGCGCAAGACAGAATCAAAACCGATACCATCCGCCATACAACCGCTCCTCCCATCACCGTTACTTCAGATGCTTATAATGATGAGATAGCAATTCATCCCGATGACATTCATACCATAAAATCCGATCAATTACAAGCCCAATCCGGAGCAACCAGGTTATCAGATGCTTTGCAAGTTCTCCACCCATCGCTTGATGTTAGAAATTACGGATCACTTGGCGGAATATCACTTGCATCATTCAGAGGTTTACCGGCGGAATATACAAGTGTGTATTGGGAAGGTATTTGCATTACCGATCCTCAGCATAGTTTTACCGATCTTGCGCTCATCGATCTCAAATCTGTTCAATCGGTCGGAATTATCAGCGCAGCAAATTCGCAGCTTATCGGCGGCGATGTTGCAGGAGCAGGCGTTTTGCTAAGTACTGACCCATCAGCAAGAACATCAGGAATTGACATCGGCACATCTGTTTTAAGTTATACAAATTTATCTTCATTCAGTGAGAAGCAACTTGATCTTAGCGGAGTTGGAAAAATAGGCGAAAAATTTTGTGTTGCAGGAGGATTGAATACTGCATACTCGGATGGCGCTTTCCCTTTCCTTCAACGAGTGGATAATTACTACGTCTCCGTGCTACGAGAAAATAATGATGCCTATTTGCTTAATGCCAATGCCTCAGCAGATTATACGATTGATAGCTCTGTCTCAATAAAAGGATTTTCCTATTTTGCAGAAACTGAGCGAGGTGCGCCGTATGTCGCTACCATTGATAACCGCGGAGCAAGTAATTTCTTGGCTCGACAATATGATGAGAATTTCCTCTTAGTGTTATCAATTAAACATGCGCCGCTACCATATTTTAACTATTCAATTAACGCCGGTTATCAATCACAGTACGAAACTTATTCTGATCCGGCACATACTCCTGTAATAGCTGATCGCTATTTAAACAGAATATATTCCTTCGTTTGGAAATCCAAAACACAAATTGCAAGTTGGTCAGATCTGTATTCCGGTGTTGATTACATAAAAAATCTTCTTTTCAGCAATGAAAACTCACTATCTTTAGGAGATACCTCTATAGTACGTGAGCATTATGCTGCTTATCTATCAGATAAGATACACTTCCTTGAAAATCTTGATGCTACAATTTCTCTTCGTACTGAACTTCTATCGGATATCAATAAACCTCAGGTTCTTCCTGGTATGTCCATATACTATTTCGATCCTCTTTCATTACTAAGGCTTCAGGGATCCTATGGAAGGATTTATCATGCACCGACTTTTAACGAACTCTATTGGCGTGTTGGCGGCAATCCACACTTGCTTCCTGAGAGCGGAACGAGTGGAGAATTTTCCGGTGGGATAACAATTCCTTTACCTGAGCATATTGCTCTTGGTCTTCAGATCGCTATCTTTGAAACTTCGTTAAATAATCAAATAATTTGGCAGGAAGGGAAAAATGGCATTTCTACGCCATCAAATATTCAGTCAAGTAAAAGTCAAGGCATTGAATTTATCGGAGAAGTTCGTTATCCATTTTTAGAAAACTACATACTGCTAGTTCGGGAAGGAGCCAGTTTAATGAAGGCAAGAAATCTTTCGCCCGACTCAAATTTCTTTGGGAAAGAACTTCCGTATTCAACTCCTATGCGATCTTCTTTTTTATTTCAGATCGAAAATTCTTCTATTGGAAGTCTTGCGCTGACAATTCTGTATCGAGGACATCGGTATAAGGATTACTATAATGACCCTTATACCAAGCTGCCGCCCGTCACGCTTTTTGATCTCACATATTCTTCGGCAACGATAAATATTTCAACTTTACTAAGCGGAACGGCAAGACTTAGTCTGCTTAATCTTGGGAATACTCAGTATCAGGAAATCCCAAATTTCCCGCTTCCGAGACGAAGCATTCGGTTGGGAATAGATCTTCATTTTCTTTAATTAACAATCATAAATAATGAAAACCACATTACTAAGCATTCTAATAATATCTGCAGCGACATTACTTTCTTCATGTGAAAGCACAACGAACCCGCCATCATCGGGTAGCACATTTACTGATAGTACGCTTTTCGCCCTAAGCGAAGGAGGCTTCGGAAGTAATAATGCCCAACTTGACGCTTACTCATTAAAAAACAGTTCGTTAAGCTCAAATATCATTAATCCGCTTGGTGATGTCGGCAACGATATTCAGATCTTTGGCAAGAGAATGTTTATTATTCTTGAAAATTCGAATAAGATTCTCTCAGTGAATCCGGATTCTGTTGGTGATAAAATTTCTATTCCGTTTCCAACGGGGGCGACGCCTTTTAAGATGGCGCAAGTTTCTTCAAGCGAAGTATGGGTAACAGAGTTTACGAAAAATCAGATTGCTATCATCAATACTGATTCGCATTCCTTGACTTCATCTATTGATCTCGATGCCTCGCAAACGGATATCGGAGTGCTGGGCGGAAAAGCATTTGTTCTCACCAATTCGAATAAACTTGAAGTGCTCGATATTGCGACGAAAAATGTTGTGTCGAATAAATTCATCGGCGATTATCCTGCACAGGTCATACCTGATGAAGCTCATAATGCAATAATAGTGCTTACTTATGGCATATATAAAACAACTCCCGGAAAGATCCTCTGGGTGGATGCCAATTCATATGCTGTCACTGATTCTATTGCGATTGATACCTCTACTTCGGTAAATATGATTATTCCTGCCGCAGGCAAAGCATTTGTTACCTTCGCAGATAAAGTTAGCGTTCTTGATCTTAACACGCATAAGCTTTCGGCATTTGTTGCGAAGTCTTATTATAAAGGGCTTTACGATGCCGGAACAAATGGGTTGATCTTGGGCGCGGGAGGATATTCGACTCCGGGTACAGTTGAAATTCTCGATGCTTCTTCAGGAATGTTGAAGAAAACTTTCGCTTCCGGGATTCTTCCTGGTCATTTTGTCATTTACAGGAAATAAGAAATCATTGCGTATTTTTGCATAAATATGAATACCATCACAAACACCAAGGACCAGACGAAATCGGAGTTTCTGCTCGCAGCAGGGCTTGTCGTCATAGCGATCGCAACGAGATTGCTTTTCAATGCGATTC
>JANYLL010000015.1 GCA_025357895.1 Ignavibacteriota bacterium | reverse complement strand
GGAGAATTCGGAAAATTTCCAAAATCTTGTGGTGTTGTGGGTTCATTTCCTTGTGGTTCGAGACGGAATGACTTACTCAACTTCTCAACGATACCATGACCGGTTGTTTTAGTGTCTATTATTTGAGCTGAAGAAATTGCACTCAAAACGAGGAGAAGAGAAAGCAAAAATCCAATTCTAATCAAAGTTTTCATAATATCATTAAGTTAACATTTTACACAACAAATCCCAGTGATTTCGGTTTTGTGGCGAAGTATTCTTTGCAAAATACGAATTTTTTACAGCCGTATTCTCAAATTCTTCTTTCATAAAAACACAGAACTCAATCAGAAGTTGCGCCAATAGGCGCGGCAACACATTCTTTTATGAATGCAAAGAGTGCGCGTATCCCCTTTCCATCCTTTGAGCAGGTCTTAAACACCATTTGTGCCTCGGGGAATTCCTGTTTCAAATACTTTTCATGAGCTGCTATATCCTGTTGCTTCACTTTATCGATCTTTGTCATCACGATAAACCATGTCTGCCCTTGTTCTGAAAGCCATTTCATCAATATAACATCATTTTCTAATCCTATATGTCTGGCGTCAACTAAGATGCCGATTGCCCGCAATTCTCTGCGACTTTCAAAATACCGTTCGATAAGTCCTATCCACTGAAAACGCGAAGTCTTTGATGCCCTTGCATACCCGTAGCCGGGCATATCAACGAGATTAAAATTATTAAAAAGGTAGTAATTAAGACATTGAGTTTTACCCGGAGTTGAACTTGTTCGGGCAAGTTCTTTGCGTTCAGCAAGCGCATTAATGAGCGAAGACTTACCAACATTCGATCTTCCGATAAGAGCAATCTCCGGCAAGCCATCGGATGGAAATTCTTCAGGAGAAAAGACGGATTTAGTGAATTTTACAGGCACAGGCGAAAATATGAAATAGGAATTATGAAATATGAAAAAAATAAAAACTATGAAGAGCTTCATGCACCTTCATAGTTCATATTTCAGAATTCACATTTTTTTCTTACTCAGCTACGACATTGACCTTGATTGATGCGCCTACTCCGTGTTTCAGCTTTACGGAGACCTGATGAGCGCCAAGTGTCCTGATCGGTTCTTCAATAACGATAGAACGGCGATCAACTTTATAACCTTGATTCGAAAGCGAATCGGCGACCATTTGTCCTGTTACAGAACCATAAAGTTTTTCTTCTTCGCCAACCCTCATAGGAATAGTGACGCTCAATTCACTCATCTTCGAGGCCATGGCAGTAAGTTCAATTTTCTCTTTCTCTATATTTCTGCCGCGCTGCTTCATCTCTTCGCCGATTCTGCGAAGGGCTCCAGCAGTTGCAACAAATGCAAGTTTGCGAGGAACAAGGAAATTACGTGCATACCCAGATTTAACGTTAACAGCTTCTCCTGCTAAACCGAGTTTCTCGACATCATCTCTTAAAATAACTTTCATGCGTATTCTCTGTTATAAAAATTTTATTTTCTCAATACTTTACTGACACATGCTCCGAAATCATATTTTCCTGCAGGACTTCGTTGCACTCCGGAACGTTAATTCTTTCAGATTCAAACACTTCGTTTTCAAAGCCAATATCCAATTTATTTAGAAATTGAATGCGATGCGCTTTGATCTCAACGATCGTACGTGAATACCCGTCTTCATTGTGCAAAGTTCTGCTTTGAAGTTCTCCATCAACAAGCACTGCATTCCCCTTGCTCAGTTTTTCCATACAACTCTCTGCGAGTTTGCTCCATGCAACTACTCCGACATAACAAACATCTTCTGCCCACTGGTTATTTGCATCGCGGTATTTCCTGTTCGATGCAATACAAAAGTTCGCAACAGGAATGCCATTCGCTGTTTTGCGCAGAGTCGGATCTTTGGTCAAATTGCCTGCAATATGCACGCAATTTATCTCGGGCATCTTTAAACAAGCCATGGGGATTCAGGTTTATTGTTAGTAATTACTTGGTGGCTGGCGCAAGCCTGACCACGCTGTCAAGGCCCATGCCCAGACCTCACAATTAAACACTTGCTGCTGCCTCAGTTTTTGCCTGAGCCATCGAAATTTTTCGAGCTTCGACAGTCTCTGAACGGGTTTTCATGGCAATGCGTCCCTGATGATTTTCCTCCGGCATTTCCAATGTTAACCAACGAAGAATATCTTCATCGAGTTGGTAAGCACGTTCAAGTTTTGCGTTAGTGGTAGGCGGAGCACTATAATGCATAGAGATATAATGAGCACTCGTATGCTTTCTGATCTCATATGCCAGACGACGAATGCCCCAGCGTTCTGTATCGATCAATTTACCACCA
>JANYLL010000172.1 GCA_025357895.1 Ignavibacteriota bacterium | reverse complement strand
AGCGAGGATCGGTTTTGTTGCTGTTTCCACTGTATAACGATTTTAGATTTAGTTAATCTTTCAAACTCTTAAAATAGTGGGGCGGACTCGTAGTCCGCCTGTACGTGAACGGCGAACTAAGAGGCCGCCCCACTATAAATTATATTTTTTCAAAATTATGATCGAACATTTCTACTTCACCAAAAGCTTTCATATCATTCTCCAAAGCTTTCGCATCTCCTGAAGCGGAAATAGTCACCGTATCAGGATGAATGTAGGTTTGTGCAGTGCGCAAAAGATCTTCTCTTGTAAGTGCTGCAACGGTATCTCTGAACTTGTCATAATAATCCATATCAAGACCGTAAAGAGCAAGCGTTGCAATTCTTCCTGCAACTTGTTGCGGCGTTTCGATCGAAAGCGGAAAGCTACCGATGATATAATTTTTCACCATCGATAGTTCATCAGCGCTTACCGGTTCATTACGAATGAGCGTTAACTCATTAATTATTTCTTGAACTGCCTTTGCAGTAACCTCAGTACGTACCTCTGTACTTACTGCAAAAGCGCCCGTTTGTTTCCGTGCATCAAAAAAACTGCGAGCTCCGTAGGTAAATCCATGCTTCTCGCGCAAATTCATATTAATACGCGAATTAAAATATCCGCCGAGCAGCATATTTAGCACATAGCATGCCACATAATCTTTATCATTACGCGCAATGCCAAGATGCCCGACTCTTATCGCCGATTGAACTGCCTGCTCTTTTTCCACCAGCAGAACGCTTCTCTTTTTTTGCTCTCCGGGAATTGACCCTGCATGTGAGGTAACGGGAAAATCTTTCCATGCTGCAAATCGATCGCCAAGCATTCTGAGAATATCGGGTTCTGATACATCACCTGCAACAATAAAGAATGCATCACTTGGTGATGAGATATTAAAATAGTATTGCTTCAACACTGACGCATCAAGCTTCGGAACGGAATTCTCTGTTCCGCCGGATTCCAGTCCATATGAATGCCCTGCAAAAACTCTTTTCGAGAAAACCGTTTCCGATAAATATCCCGGATCACTTTTGGATTGTTTGATGCCGGCAATGCGCTGCAACTTTGCGCGGTCCAGTTCTTCATCGGCATAAACAGGGTTGAGCGTAACATCAGCAAGAAGATCGAGAGCAGTTCCAAGATAGCGAGTTAAGACGGCAGTAGAGATCGTCGTAGAGTCCGATGAAGCGCTTGCTCCGAGGGAACCGCCGACAAAATCAATTTCTTCTGCGATCTGCGTTGCGCTCCGAGAAACCGTGCCTTTGGTCAAGAGTTCGGCAGCAAAAGATGCAAGACCTTCTTTGCCGGCAACATCGGTGTTCGAGCCAGAACGAAGATAGAGTGAAACACTTACTAATGGCTGCTCATGATTTTCGACAAGGTAAACAGGCGTACCGGTAGAAGTTCGCGTTGTAATAAATTTCGGAAATGCAATTTGAGTAATTGCTCCCGGCTGGGGTGGTTTTGATCTGTCGAGGTTTGTCATAAAATTATATTAAACATTGTCATTGCGAGCGCAGCGAAGCAATCTCCTCAAGTTTGGCTCACAATTTAATTTACAAGAAATTTAACGAAAGATCATTCCACTCCGGATTCATCTTTGTAATGAGTTCATCTTTCTTTTTTCGTGATCCAGCTTTGATCTGTTTTTCGCGATTTATAGCTTGATTTACATCGTAAAATTCTTCATAATAAACAAGAAATTCGAGATTATATTTTTTTGAAAAACTATCGGATCTCTTTTTTTTATGTTCATTGACACGCCGTTGTAAGTCATTCGTAACACCTGTGTATAAGGTCGTCTTATACTTGTTTGTCATAAAATATACATAATATTTTTTTTCTAACGAGTGCATTCTGCTATGCGTCAGGGGATTGCTTCGTCGAGCTGCGCGGCTCCTCGCAATGACATACTATTCATTTATTCTTTCGGCGGCAGGAAAACTACAGTGCATTTTTTTTCCGGCAATAAATATTTTGCTGCTGCTTTACGGATGTCATCAGTCGTTACGCTTAAGTATCTGTCAATAATAGAATTTGCCAGGCTCGTATCTCCGAAGAAAAGTCTTGCATGAGCGAGTTGGTCAGCTTTGCCGGAAGTTGTCACGCGGCTTGCTACTAAACGCACTTCCGTTTTATTTTTTGCTTTTTGCAATTCAATTTCCGTCACGCCTGTGGTGCGAATTTCAGAAAGAACTTTTTCAATTGCGATTTCCATCGGTGCGATCTCGCTATCCTCCTCGTTACCGACAGCATAAAACCATACCAGCCCCGGCATTTCGCGAAGATCGACGTATGCCGATACTTCCGATGCGCATTGATCCGTATAGACAAGTTTTTGGTAAAGCCGCGAACTTCTGCCAGTTGAAAGTATATCTGTAAGCAGATCGAGAGCGATGGCTTCATCCGTTCCTTCCTGTGGCATTGGATAGGTATAGAAAACCGCAGGCAGGGGTACAGCTTCATTCGTTACTGTTTCGCGACGTTCGGATAATTGCTCGTCTTCATTATATAAGGGACGTGAAAGATGACCGTTCTGATTCGGAATCCCGCCGAAAAACTTTTCGATCATATTTTTCGCATCGGCAGATTTGAAATCGCCGCAAAGCACAAGCACGGCATTGCTCGGCGAATAGAACGTATTGTAAAAATCTTTTACATCAGTGAGCGTTGCCGCTTCGATCGTTGCCATATCGCCGATCACTGTCCATTTATACGGAAATTTTTTGTACGCAAGCCGCATCATGCGTTCTGAGAGCGTACCGTAGGGAGCATTATCATAACGCTCGCGTTTCTCTTCCTTGACAACATCTTTTTGTGTGCGCAGACTTTCCTCTCCGAGTGTGAATTCAAGCATTCGATCGCTTTCAAGCCACAATCCCAATTCTATCTGATGTGCAGGAAGAACTTCGTAGTAGTTGGTTTTATCTTCCGTCGTATAGGCATTATCATATCCGCCTGCCTGCGTGATATATGTATCAAACTCACCGCGCTTGACATTCTGCGATCCCTCAAAAAGCAAATGCTCGAATAGATGCGCAAACCCCGCGCGCTCCGGCGTTTCGTTCTTCGAGCCTACGTGATAAGCGATATTCAGACAGACGATAGGAGCCTTATGATCTTCATGCAAAATGACATGAAGCCCGTTTGGGAGGTCGTATTCACTAAATGTTATTGCGCCTGTTTGTTGTTGGTTCGGTGGATTCTGCAATCGATCTTCTATATATAGCCAAAAATTAGCCTGAGATTAACGCACATAGTAGTTGGGAAGTTCGTAAAATGAGTTAAGTAGTGGGTCAGTTCGATGTTCGTGTCATTCCGAATCGGCTTCAGCCGGTGAGGAATCCCCTGATAGTTTACAGTAAAGTTGCATTCATATATACTTCCGGGGATTCCTCACATCGTTTTTCATTCTTCATCCCTGCCTCCTCTGACCCGCGCAGACAATCGATGCGGAGGGGAGAAAAAAAATAATGTGTAATTTGCAACTTTTAGATTTGATGGGTGTTCCTTAAATAGTATATAATGATTAAAAGACAAATATTTTTTCTTGTATCTTTAGCTTCTCTTTACGGATGTAAAAATTCTACAGGTCCGAGTAATAGTAATGTGATGTTGCCTATTACAACCGGCAATTCATGGACTTACCAAGATACAGTTTACGGCTCAGGAAATGAGTACGTACTCGATCAGACTTTTAGCATCACTATTATTAGCTCTGTAGTTATTAATGGAAAAAAATACGCAACGTTTGATGACATGCTATCCAGCCCAACTCGTAACGATGCACTTGGAACATGGACTTTACGTCTCGACTCAACTCGTACGGAGTACTTGGAATTCAAATATCCTGGTTCTCTTGGTGACGTATTTGATTTTGATACTACAAGTACTCCAACTACAAATGGCGGTACCCAGGTTGTTTACGGTCATGCTCAGATTATTACAACCGATACTCTCATTACCGTACCTGCAGGCACATTCCATTGTTACGGATACGAATATGATTATTTTACAATGCAAGATGGAAAGCTATATAGCAAAGATTTAAGTTATTGTGCACCGAATGTCGGATGCATAAAAGATGAAGCGTACAAGTTCGATAAAAGAACGAACACTTTTTATTTGGGATCAATAAGCAGGTTAATCTCAAAGAATTTAAATTAAAGAACTAAGATTCTTTAAAAGGCACCTATGTGAATTGTTGTGGATAAATAAATATTTGGCGATAGGCACCTATGTTTTGAGCAATTCCAAAAAAAATCGTCTAT
>JANYLL010000096.1 GCA_025357895.1 Ignavibacteriota bacterium | reverse complement strand
AGATCGTGGCGTGTTTTTCTTAGGGCTAACATCGAATCAAGGTGCAAAAGATTTTCAGTATCTCGAGTTACAAAACGGAAAAAAACTTTATGAAGAAGTAACGGATAAAGTTTTTTTCCGTTTTGTAACTCGAGATACTGAAAATCTTTTGCACCTTGATTCGATGTTAGTCCTAAGAAAAACACGCCACGATCTTCTCTGCGTAAAAAAGACTCTACGGAATCAGTCCCCATATATGGACTGATCGTGATAGAATCAAAATTAAATTTTTCCTGATATGCAATTGCATACTGATCGCTTGTGGCTCCAATATCACCGCGTTTAATATCAGCGATTGTGAATATTTCATCAGGTATGTGACTGAGAGTGCCTTCGAGAGCTTGAAAACCTTTCACTCCATACGCTTCATAATATGCCACATTGGGTTTATAAGCACATACAATATCTTTTGTTGCATCGATGATCGCCTTATTGAATGTAAGAACCGGATTTGTTTCACTCTTCAAGAATTCCGGCACACTGGCAAATGCAGTGTCTAAGCCAATGCACAGCTTCGAATTTGATTTTAATTGTGCTGATGTTATTTTTTCGATGAATGTCATAAAAATTTATGGATATTTTTAAAATGTCATTGCAAGGTGTCGCGGAGCGACAACGAAGTAATCTAAAATCGTGAAAGCGCCATCCATTCTCAACTTTTTAGATTGCCACGTCAGGCTGAAGCCTATGCTTCCTGTATCGCATACCCTCGCAATGACATATTAAGAACGAAGCACTAAGTATTAAGAACTCGTCAATAATGCCGCGCCGATTATTCCTGCTTTCGTGCCTAACTTTGATTCGCGAATTTCCACAGAATCCCGTTGATGTTCAAGAACATTCTTTTTCAGTGCTTCCCTGGCAGGATTTAAAAGCAGGTCACCGGCTTGTGCAACACCACCTGAGACAATGAAAAGCCGAATATCTAATAATGTAGCAACTGAAGCAAATCCAATTCCGAGGATCATTCCTGCCTCAGTTAAAATTTCTTTTGCAAATCCATCGCCGGCTTGAGCTGCTTCATAAATATCTTTCGGTTCAAGATTTCCGGATGGCAAAAACGAGCGGAGTGCAGAAGGTTTTTTACTGGCTCGTATTTTTTCGATCGTTCTTGTCGAAAGATATTTCTGCCCGAGATAGGCTTCCAAGCATCCTTTGATTCCGCTCAAAGAATCCGGTCCTTCATAATTGATCATGATATGCCCAAACTCTCCTGCTCCGCCAAATGCACCTCGAAAAATTTTTCCGTCAGCAATGATCGCTCCGCCAATTCCGGTCCCAAGGGTTGCAAGAAGAAAAAAATTTTCATCTTTTGCAGCACCAAATTTCTGTTCGGCAATTGCTGCAGCTTTGGCATCATTCTCCATGATAACAAATTCGGAAATAGGAACTGCCTCCTGAACATAATCAGCAAATGGCTCAACTCCCCATTTCGGAAAATTCGGTGGATTCTGGACGAGGTTTCTTTCCATATTCATCGCACCCGGAACTCCTATACCTATGGAAGTTATATCGGGATACTGATGTATCAATACATTGATGTGCCGCGCCAGCATAGCAGCAGTATCGCGGGCAGTTGCATTCGGAGTGGTTAATGACGATTCACGGAGAACTTTTCCTTTGACGAGATCTACAACTCCAAGCTTTATTGTTGTCCCTCCAATATCAACGCCGATTGCCAGCGCTTCAGGGGCAGAACTCACTTCTTATCCCTCCGGTAAATAATCTCTTCGTGCTTTTTTAGATGATAACGCTCCCTGGCAATTCTCTCAATCATCGTCGGGTCTTCTTTGGTTAGCAAATCGACCCGTGTCTGAAGTTTTTGTTCTTCATCAGTAAGTGAAGCATCTTGAGATTGCAATGCACTAATGTCACGTCGAAGCGAAACATGACGCCATATTCCTTTATTAGCAAAGAGCAGAGTAGTAGAGAGGACAAGTATTGTCGCCGTTATAAGCAGAAGCTTTGGCGTCTTCAGAATTTTCCTGATGCGTTTTTTTAACGTAAATTTTGGCATTAGGCGATGATGTTATTGATATGCAAAGATACGAAATTTTAAGTTCACTCGCCCAATAAACGTGTCTTCCAAAGCTTGATCTACGTAGTTAAATCAGTAGTTATCCAAAGAATTATCTTCTCAGGTGCTTGTTGTAAGACTTAATGATTTATTATTCATCGTTTTTCCGTATATTATTCCCTAAATTTGGTAACTTTAAAGACCCTTAATCGTTTTACTTAGAACGCCCTTAACATATACAGAATCATTTTGGAGGATATTATGGATAAGTCTTCTATTGCATCATCCGCATCTATGAACCCATACACCGGTACGTGGGGATTTTCGCAAGCCGCTCATTTACTCAGACGATGCATGTTTGGTGCTATCTCGAAGGATATTGCATCCATCGAGAAGATGATGATGTCTCAGGCAGTAGATTTGCTGCTTACTAACGAGCCTGCTCCCACTGATGCTCCGTTAGTTTGGTATCATATCGAATCAGGCGGAGTTGGCGACGGACAAACATGGATCAATCTGGATTATAATACAGTAAATGATTTTAACCGTACGCAATCATTGAACGGTTGGTATACGAATCTTCTGCTTACTGAGAATATTTCAATTCGCGAGAAGATGACACTTTTTTGGCACAATCATTTTGCCTGCGGCTCAATGGCTGTCAGCGATGCCAGATATATGTATAAGTATAACCTCCTTTTGCGAGCCAATGCGCTGGGGAATTTCAAATCATTTGCAAAAGCTATTACGCTTGACCCTGCTATGCTCCGCTACTTAAGCGGAAATCATAATGTTGCATCGGCTCCCAATGAAAATTACGGAAGAGAACTGCAGGAATTATTCACTATCGGAAAAGGTGCTGAAGTTTCAGCTGGAGATTATACTACGTATACTGAAGCTGATGTCAAAGCCGCTGCGCATGTTTTGACAGGTTGGAGCGACGACCCTAAAACCGTAGGCACTGTCTTTACTGCAAAGAATCATGATCCCTCCGACAAACATTTTTCTCAGCGATACGGGAATAAAGTAATAAAAGGAGGGGCAGATCAAGCAGGGGCAGAACGCGAGCTTGATGATCTCCTGACCATGATCTTCAGTCAGGATGCAACGGCGAAATATATTTGCAGAAAGATATTCAGATGGTTTGTCGATTATGTGATCGATGATTCGATCGAAGCAAATGTTATCGCACCTCTTGCGCAAACACTTATCTCAAATAACTTTGAGATCAAACCCGTGATGGTTCAGTTACTGACGAGCTCTCTTTTTTACGATCCGGCTTATAGAGGATGTATTGTTAAAAACCCTCTTGATCTTGTTGTCGGAACGGTGCGAACACTTGGTGTGAAATTACCTCATCCCGAAGAACTTACGGCTCAATATTATGGCTGGATAACAGTTCGGGAAACTGCGGCAAATCTTCAGATGGCACTTCTTGATCCGCCGAACGTTGCCGGCTGGCCTGAATATTATGAAGCGCCGCAATATCACCAACTATGGATCAATTCCGGTACGCTCGATTCGAGAGTAAAATTTTTAGATGACATTGCAACAAACAAATTTCAGAACGTTGTGCAGACATTCTATACTGCAAGTCTCGATCCGACACTTCTTGCGCAGCAAACATCCGATCCTACAAATCCTGTTACTCTTATTGCTGACTTGGCGGATCTTCTTTATCCCAATCCCCTTTCATCCGATCAGTTAAAAACCTTGCACGATACCCTTTTGCCAGGTCTGCCGGATTACGAATGGACTAATGAATGGTACGCATTCACAGTCGATCCGACAAACGCCACAAAGAAGGCAGCAGTGAGTTCGAAGCTAACGAACTTGATTAAATATATGCTTGAACTCGCTGAATATCAATTAATGTAATAATTAGCTGGTAGCTGATAGTAGCCGCCAACTTTACTATAACCTACCAGCTATCAACTAACAACTACCATTATGAAACGTAGAGATTTCCTCAAAACCGCAGCGCCAGCAACTGTTCTGCCATTTCTTGTCGGCGGATTTTCCGTGAAGGCATTTGCAAATAATCCCTTCCTGCAAATGATGATGCCGCAATCTGGAGCCTCCGATCGCGTCCTTGTGCTCATCCAACTTATCGGCGGCAATGACGGTTTGCAAACTTTGGTCCCGCTTGATCAATATTCCAATATCATGGCTGCCCGTGCGAATATTGCTATCCCGGAAACAGAAACTCTGAAAATTTCGGATAAAAATGCTTTCCATCCGAATTTTACGGCAATGCAGAATCTGTTTAAGGACGGTAAACTCGGAATCGTACAGAATGTCGGTTATCCGCAGCCCAATTTTTCGCATTTCCGCTCAATAGATATTTGGCTTACCGGATCCGATTATAACGAAGTGCTCTCAACAGGATGGATTGGAAGATATCTCGATCAGGAATATCCGGGCTTCCCTGCCGGATATCCAAATGCCGCAATGCCCGATCCGATCGCAATCCAGATCGGTGCATCTGTTTCTCTTGGTCTCGAAGGTGCCAACGGAAATGTGGGAATGGTATTTATCGATCCGACGGCTTTCACAAATATTATAAATGATACGACAACTCCGACTCCGAATACCCGAGCCGGAAATGAGTTAAAATATATCCGCTCAAT
>JANYLL010000045.1 GCA_025357895.1 Ignavibacteriota bacterium | reverse complement strand
AGTGAAAATTAAATCCGAAACTCCTCTCGGCACAAGCACTGCCTCCCTCTACTCCATCGACGGCAGATTACTCAAACGGACAAAACTCGATGTCTCTTCGCCGGGAGTATTTACAATTGATGTAAGCGATCTCCATACGCATTTTGCAATTCTGGTTTTGCAAACAGAAAAGGGACTGATTACGAAGAAGATACTCTTCTAATTTATCTTCTACATAAAATGCACAATATGACTCTCTCCATCAAAGCCGATATGTCTATGGAATTTCTGACTTTCGATACAACCGTTCAGTGTTCTATCACCATTTTCACTGTTTCTACTCGCCCCATGAATTGGGCTCTGCAGTAATATGTGCCGGTTGGAAGTGAGGTAAGATCGAACGTACTCGTATGCTCTCCTTCATCAAATACTCCTTGCACCGGCGACGAAATTTCATTGCCGAGAAGATCGAAGATCGTAATGCGAATCATATTACGTTCGCTAAGTGTAAAGCTTAACTCGCCTTTGCCATTACCTGGATTTGGCCATACCTCGAGTCCGAGCGACGGTAATATACGGGTACTATTTGTTGTCGGAACTGACGCTGAAACAGATTGGCTGGGACAACTCTGAATGCCATCCCCAAAAGCAATTATACTAATATGCTTGCCTTGCGGATTTTTAACAATAACGATTGCGCTATCGACAAAAATAAAAACGCTCCCATAATTCGAATCCGCTCCATTTCGATCAGATACTATGATCGTATAGCCGGATAAACCATCAGATACGGTTGGTGTCCATTTCAAAAGAATTGAATCACCCCCTAAATGTTGTTGTGTTAAACCAGTCGGAGCAAATGTAGAAGTCTTTGAGTTATCAAGTTGAAGTGTACTGTAGCTGCGTGAATAGTATGCAAAGTTATTGCGCATTGCATATAAATAGTACGAACATGCAGGCAAAGAGTCTTTCATATCAAAACTCAGCGTTCCGGTCTTATCATCACTTCGGGCAATAAGAAAGCCATTGAATGTACCATTACTATCATCAAGATATGCTGTTACTTCGGCAGTTTGCCCGGTTGAAAGTGGCGTCCATTGAAGCGTTACATGCTTCCCGGTTTGCACAGTAGTAAATGTTAACGGTTCATCGATGGGTTGCGCAGCAGCATCGACTGTGTCTGTTGCAGTACGGCTTGGCATTGATAGCACCCACTTTCCTTGGATCGGAATATCAATTAGCCAAAAGCCATGGAGTGTCAAGTTATCAAGATGGTATGATATAAGAGAATCATCCGGAGCGCCTGAGTGAATTTTCCCAGCAGGATCAATGAGCGTTGAAGTTGATGGTATCTTACCACTTCGGATGCGGATGACTGCCGTTGCCATATTTGGTGGAACAAGAATACTATCAGCAGTCAGCGAAGCTATCGAATTCTTGCCTTGATGATGTGTCGCAGAAAGCGGTATAGTGCCTGATCCGTAATCAAAGAATTTCTGATCAGAAGATGGTAGGTTGAGATTAGCCTTCACATGTCCTGTGAACCTTAATCCATAATAGTTCAGACTGATATTGCCCATAAGAATTCCTCCAGTCAAAACCATTTGACCTTGAGCTATGGTTATTGGCAAAATTGAATTGACGATATCGGTAAATGGTCCGGCGACTCCAGCTCCGAGTTTCGGAAGTGAAATCGTGCCGTTAATACTTCCGGTAATATCAGCCGGAGCGGGATTCCATGTGTACCTAAGCTTTGCATCTCCCGCAATAACATAGCCGTTCCCCAAACTGCCGGCGTCTACGGTGCCCGATATTTCTACATAGTGATCCCAATCGAAAGCGATTTGCTCGGTTCCCACAATCTGCCAACCTATGACCGGCGCTTTGAATATACTGACTCCCAGGCTGCCTTTCAAAAGTGGTCCCGTGGTTGCACTTGCTTCTTCATAACTGAGATCGCCATCTATTTTCATAAGTTTTTGTGTGGCGTCAGTAAGTGTTCCTCCAATATTGCATTTATATGGAGGAAAAAAAATCCCGGAAGCACCACCTCTGGCTCCGGATAAAA
>JANYLL010000002.1 GCA_025357895.1 Ignavibacteriota bacterium | reverse complement strand
TTCAATATTTATTAATTTTTTTTTGTAACTAAATCGCATCTCAAGTGTCCTTTGATATAGGGAAAGCTATTTCTTTCCTCTTTAAGTGTAACAAAATCCTAATTCCGAAGTCTTTATTGCGTGGATTGTATACCAGTCCCCCGTATTGAAAAATCCTATGAAAAAAACACTTTTGATCTCGATATTGCCGGTATTCGTTTTTTTTTTACTTGCTTCAAGCTCTCCGGCACAGCAGCAGGGTGTGCCTGTTGACGGAAAAGATTTTTATATTGGCTTTGTCTATCCAAGTTTTAATAATAATCCCGGTCAGCTAGGCCGTGATTTCCACGGTTTCTTTGGCGTCTATGCGCTCGTTTCCAGTTATGAAGACAATAATATAGTAAAATTTGCTTACTTTGACGCCGGAGGAAATGAGGTCGCTTCCGTTACAAAAACCATTAGGGCGAAAAACGCGGTTCAGGTGCCGCTTGATATTGCATCAATGAAAATGTCCGAGCCGGGGGATATTCCTGAATATAAAGCATGTCATATCACTGCAAAAAAGCCCGTTAATGTTCAATACTTCAGCACAGGCGCATGCTCGGGGGGAAGTTATCTTGCCATTCCTACACCTGCATTAGGCAAGAGTTATGTGATCGCAAGTTACAATGATAATCCTGGTCAGGGAGCATTCCTTACTGAGCAAAAAGAAAATGCGGGTGGTTTCTTTTTGGTCGTTGCACCATTTGATAGTACCAAGGTCACTATTAATCCGAATGGTTTAACTGCGGGAGGGCATAAGCGTCTTAGTTCATATACTGTTCAACTTAGGCGGGGACAATGTTATTGGGTAAAAGGAAATGGAAGTAATGAATTGAATGACATGTCAGGTTCCATCGTCACTTCCGATAAACCTATTGCCGTTCTAGCCGGACATGAAGATGCTTTTCTTGGCGGAGTGAATGGTGTAAACGTCGAAGCACGTAATTTTATGATACAGCAAATGATTCCGGCCGAAGATTTCGAGTCGACAGGATATGTGGCGATGCCATTAAAAGACGCACCGGGCACACCAATTGAAGACGCGGGATACGGTGAGAATTTTCGCGTTTTTACGGCAGATACTAACAACGTAGGAGTTCAGGGTATCGATAGTAATGGAACTGTAGCCATGACAACAACGCCTTTTTTCTTGCCTCCACGTGAAATAAGCAATGTAGGTACTCCGACAGAATTTCACTCAGTTGATGGGAGAAAATTTTCTGTTATGATGTACGATCTTCGAAATCAGGGCAGTGCAGGTGCACCTTCACCATGCGAAACTATGATGACCATTGTGCCTATGTCTCATTGGAGAACCTCTTTTCTATTCTATGTTCCAGCCAATTCTTTTGAAGTTCTGCAGAATTATTATATTAATGTGATCGGATTGAAAAATGACATTGAAAAAGGAAATATTAGGTATTCATTCAATGGCTCTGCTACCTTAAACTCGCTTAGTAAACTTGTTAATAAAGGCAAATCATTTAACTTTCCGAACCATCCTGAACTTGAGGGAGCACGATATGAAGTAAGTCCCGGTGCTTATTATATTACAAACGTCCGGACAAAAATTGACTCTTTAGTCCCCATCGATACGATGCTACAAGGTGCATTTATGGTGTATCACTACGGAATGCGAGCAATTGATCCTGACCGAGATCTTGGAGATTTTTGCGGAGACGATTTCTTTTTTGAATACGCAACTCCTGTCGGAATGTCATTAAGTACGGGTGGCGGAAATCCTACTGCTAAAATTGATACGCTTTGCACCTCATGGCATATTTGTGTTAAAGATACAGGTGGTATCGGAATAAGAAGCGTCTCCTTGCTTGATGATCCGAATGGAAATTATTATCGCCCGGGCAAACAATATCATAATGTTGGCTTGGATCGGACGCTCGATCCGGATAATAAAGGAGAGATTGATTTTTCAGGCAATGATACATCAGTATGTTTCGATGTGATCGTATCGAATCCTCTCGACTCTGCCTATGCTCCGCTTTATATTGTTGATAGCAAAGGCACGCATATCGTTCTTGATCTGCGTTATCAAGTAACTCGTTTTCAAATTTCTACTGACCACATTTTCTCGTATTATGACACTCTTTTATTTCCACTGATTAAGGTAAGACAAGAAATTTGTTCGACACTTGTTTATGTGAATACTGCGCCGAAAGGTGGCAAAGCTTTTAACGTCAGCTCTGTTCTGCTGAAAAAGAATGATGGTCATTTAAACATCAAATCTTCAATTCCAAAATTGCCGGCTATTATGAAGCCCGGTGACACTTTAAAAGTGAATGTTTGCTTTACGCCAAAAGATACAATTCCGTCTTACGATTCGTTATTATTCATAACGGATTGTTTTGTTGCGCCACTACCTATTAACGGCAAAGGTGGAACGGGGATTATCTATGCCACTGATATTGATTTCGGAAGTGTAATTGTGGGTACGAAATCATGTTTGCCCCTTACAGTTGAGAATCAGGGCACACTTCCGTTTACCTTGACAAAGAATTGGCTCTTGCATAATACAACAAAATTCTCAATCGATTCTATTAGTGCAAATCGTCTACCGCTTATCTTAGCACCCGGCGGTTCTATCACAATGACATTCTGTTATTCCCCAACTACGCTTTCTGCAATTGATTCCACTGTTGTGGATTGGAATACAAATATTGATGCTCCTTACACGAATCAGTTAAAATCATGGTCTTTTATAGTTGGCAAACCTATTAAGCCAGGCGTCATATGGGATAGATCAACACAATATTTCGTGCCTGATTCGAGTGCAGGCGTTGATAGTGTTGTACAGCGAGTGATGCTTCTTAATATCAGTACTGCAAAGACACACGTTAATCAGGTATCAATTATAGGTCAAACCTCTTCTGAATTCCATATTCTTACTGACCAATTAAATCGTTTTCCCCTATCTAATTTTGATTTAAGTGTTGGAGATAAAATTTGGATCGATGTAGTTTTCAAACCGGATCTAAAGAAGCCATATCCTGATCGTTTTTCGGATCGCATTGATACAATTGTTGCCACTGCCGGAA
>JANYLL010000390.1 GCA_025357895.1 Ignavibacteriota bacterium | reverse complement strand
CACCGTTATCGGTGGTAACGAATGCATAGACATCATAATCTCCGTTGCGCGAATCAAGACTTACGAAGACTAGATTTTTAGGATTAAGAGGATTTGCGGCAAGTCGGTATCCAACTTTCGAAAGCGTATCTCCTTTGGCGCCGGTTGTCGGTGAATATATTGTAGTGCGCGTATAACTTACTCCTTTATCTGTTGAATTTGCAAGTGTATATCGTGGCAGCGGATTTTTCTTCACGTCCCAACTTGCATACGCAGCGTGAAAAACCCCATCGGAAGAAACAGCGGGCGATACCATCGGCGCTGCAACGATGCCCGCAGGATATTCACCTCCATCAACGGAATCAATTTTGCTCCACGTTTTTCCGTTATCAGTTGAATACTTCAGATATGGATGGCTCGGAAGTGTGTTCCAAGGTACGGGTTTTGTTGTAATATAGATAGTGCCGTCGGAAGCCGTACCTGAATTATCAACGACCATCCACGGACGGTCAATTGGAGCAATGGTATTATCATAATAATTAAATGCTTCGATCGGCTTGTCCCATGATTTTCCACCATCGCCTGAATGAGTGACAACGATCAGACCTGAATCATGCGGAGACCTTGTATAATCAATATATTCTAAATAGACTACACCATTTTTACCGAATGTCATAGATACATCAGCCGATTGAAAAGTTGGATTTGAATGCGGCATCACAACTTCATTTCCCCACGTGATTCCTCCATCAAACGTTGTGCGAACACGAATCGCAAGAGTACCCTTTGCAGTGGACATCCAACCGATGATCATGTTATCCGAATTCGTAGGATTTATTACAAGATATGGCTCTCCATCGAAAATTGTACCCGAGGACACTTCTTCATTTATTGGCTGCGCGATGGCAGAAGAGTAGAGAAATATACTCCCAAAAAAAAGTACAAATAAAGATTTCATAACGGTAAAAAGATATGCTCTTTAGAACACTTCATAGGGGAAAAAGTTTAATTATCAGATAACACACTCTTCCTTTGATATTTTATCTTCTAATTCTCGTACGACTACTTGAAAATCTTCCCGCTCGCGCAGAGAGTTAAGATCTGAATCATTTTTAATGAGTTCGATATTTCTATATCCTGCATCTGCAGCGCGGCGAATGTTGGTTACTGCTTTATCCGGAGCGCTGCATCTGGCGTATATACAGGAAAGGTTATAGAGCGAAAAACCATCCAATTCCGGAATCATCGATAGCGTATCTGCCGATGCAATTGCTTCATCTACACGACCGGCGTAATCCAAAACATTTTCCAGCTCTACTTTTGCAGTATTATCGTCCGGATTCAAGCGTATGTGGCGTTCGAAGATCGGAACAGATTCTACTGCGGCTGTATGTAGCATCTTCACATCGCCGAACTGAGCAATTGCCATAATATACCTGAGATTTGTATTTGTGTTATCAGGTCGCAATTGAATAGCTTTCTCCCATGATTCCATTGAAAGTCGGTAATCACCAAGTAGGTGATAAAGGGAGCCCATTGATTGATACCCTATTGCGAAACCCGGATCTATTTCTACTGAGCGCTTTGCATGGTAAAGGGCATCTTTCAATTTTCCGCGCAATCGATCAATTCCCGAAGCAGCCAAATGATACTGAGCGGTTTCACCTTCGATCTCAAAAATATGTTTAGCCGCAGCTTCAGCGCGCTCAAGCCATACCGGCAAACGTGAATATACCCGGAAGGTCTCCGAACAGGTTATGGCGATCTCACTATATGCCGCAGAGAAATGTGGATCAAGTTTCACCGCTTCTTCAAAAAGTGATAGAGCCGTCATAAAATCGGTTTTCGTGACTCGTGCTGTATGTTCTATTCCTTTTAAGTATAATTGATAGGCTTCGGGGTTATCAGTTGGGTTCTTTATAAGAATTTTTTCTTCTTCGGATGTGAGTTCTAATTTTAGAACTTCGGCGATCGCTTTTGATGTCTGTTCCTGGAAATCGAAAATGTTTTCGAATGTACCGTTGAAATTTTGAGACCAAAGAAGCCAGTCGGATGCTGAATCGATCAGTGATGCAGAAATACGGATTCTTTCCCCGGCTTTACGCACCGAGCCTTCGATCAGATAACGGACATTAAGATCGCGGGCGATCTGTTTTATTTTAGGACGATTTTTTTTGTAGTGGATCACATCCATCCGGCTTGGTACGCGCATTCGCGTAAGTGAGCCGAGTGTACTGATAAGTTCATCCATCATTCCATCAGCGAACCATTCATTATCATGCATCGGTGAAAGATCTGAAAAGGGAAGAACTGCCAACCGTATCAAATTATCTTTCGGTTGAGATGCGATCACCCCCAGCTTTTTAGAATTTGTAGAAATTAACTTCTCTAATGCGCGTCGTATTGCAGTCTTATTTGTGTACGCTACACGTTGAATGCCGGCAAGATGATATTTGAATTCATGCGATAATGGTATGTCTTCAAGATCGATCGGAAGGATCTGCTTATCTGCTTCTGCGGCAATCGTTACTTCTTTGACGCAATTTTTGCTTGAAAGCGAGGATTGGGAAATGAGCAGTATCAGCGCTTTACATTCATCAAGCGCTTGCGCGATCTCGCTTGACCATCGCGTGGCGCCGGCAATAGCCTGATCTATCCAGACGGAAGTGCCAAGCGAGCGCAGTTCTTCGGCAAGCAAAAGCGCTTTTTCACGGTCATGAGAAGAATAGGATATGAAGATATCAGACATGGTCAGACTACGAACTTACGGGAAATTCAAAGATGAAACGGTAGCGCGGAGAAGAAGATTCGCTGAGGTGGATTTAGCTTACCTGAAAGAGGAAGTTGAACGCTTTTCTAAAATTCTCGATTTTCAATGCACTATTCATTTTTCTTTGTATATTTGTGCATTCATCATCATCATTATTATCCCCATGAAAAATTTAATCGGTGTTGCAGTTTTGGGTTTGGCGATTGTGTTGGGCGGATGTGGAAAGAAAAGTACAGATGAAAAAGCTTCTGTTGGAGCAATCAAAGATTCTTCTAAGACAATCAAAGATTCCTCTAAGGCAATACATATCGATTCAGCAAATGCTTCAAAAATACTTGAGCTCTTTGCATCAGAACACTTTGTTTTACCTTCGACTACCACAATCACTCCTCCGGGAGTTAACAATCCATCTGACCCAATACTTGTGCATCTTGAAGGTAATTCCGTATTAGTTTTTTATCAAGGCACAGTACAAATCTATTCGCCATTTGTAGCAGGCATAAATCGATCTGCTCCAATCCAGATAGGACCAGGACCATGGTGGGTTACCAAATTTACACCAGATAATAGAAATCCTATAAACATTCAGTTGTATGTAAATTCTGATAACGTTCAAGATAATTCTTTGCCATATAATGCTCCAGTGATTGAAATTCCATCAACAACAACAAAAAACTTATATATGGCATTATATCATGGATATACTGATAATAATGGACATCAAATTCCTAATGCCACTGCGACTGTTATAGTAGGTGATGTAGGAATTTTTGCTTCGGATCCTCCAGCTATACCAGAAATGGGAAAGAAATCGGATGAGAAACGAGAAGTGAAAAAGAAGTAGCTACTTTGTGGTGATGCTTTGTGAGAAGTATCTACTAATGTCCTATTTTTCATTTTCTATGAGCTTTTCAAGATAGGATATTAGCTCGTCTATTTGTGCCTGAGTATTCGGATCTGAATGGATTTCCGTTTTGAACGCTTCTATTTCACGGAATCCTGTATTTATTGATTTCTTTAGTGATTGGATGTACAATTTCTGATCTCCAAAACGCTCATATAGTGTGGCGAGATGGAAGTGTATAAACCCAGAAATATCCGGACTTGCTGCAAGCTGATCTGCTTCTCGTAAGGAGTCCACTTTTTGTCCTGCCCAATACAGGGCTTCTGCATAGCCGACTTTTGCTGCGAAATCATCGGGGTTTAATCTTATATGTTTTTCCATTATTGGGATACTTTTTTTGCTTATTTTCCGTAATTTCTTTGAATCTGAAGTTACCGATAAGGCAGTAATGAGGTTTGAATAATTTTGGCAGGTTTCAATAAGATTTAATGCTGATTCGAAATTTGCAATTGCCTGTTCCATCTTCCGTGATTCATAATACAAATTACCTAACATATTAAATGTCTGATGATGACTTGGATCAAGCTCCGCTGAACGTAATAAAATCTTCTCCGCTTCACCAGTATTCCCTTTCTGCCATTCGATTTCTCCGCGAATCCAGAGGGTACGAGCTGTTTCCCCAGTTATGCCTTCGGCTTTTTTAAGATTCTGTTCTGCGCGTTCGAGTAACGTCAGATCACGTGAACATTCGCGATAAAAAGTCGCCGCAACATTTGCAACTGCGATATACGCATCCACATACTTCGGATCGAGAGCCAGTGCCGCTTCATATAATTTCAATGCTTTTTCATAACCATCACGAGTGAGCAGTCGATGGAATTCCAAACCTTTCAGATATAATTCATACGCCTCTGTATTTTCTGTCGGTTGATCTGCGATGGCTTTCTTTTCTTTCGGTGTAAGTTTTAATTCTAATGCTTCTGCGATCTGCTTGGAGACCGTTTCCTGAAAATTAAAAACGTCATCGAATGTGCCGTCGTAACTTTTCATCCATAGTTGTTCGCTGAATGCCGAATCAGTTAAGGAGACAGTAATACGAATTTTTTCACCCGCTTTGCGGACTGAGCCTTCGACGAGATACCGTACTTTCAGATCGTCGGCAATTTTTTTTGCTTTGGGGCGATGCTTTTTATAGTAGATCACTTCGGAGCGACTTGCAACGCGAAGCCTTTCGACCTGACTCAGCGTGCCGATAAGTTCATCCATCATTCCATCGGCAAACCAGGCATTATCCTTTTTCTGCGATAGATCATCGAATGGTAAAACGGCGATGCGGATGGGATCAGGAAGACTGACATTCCTGTCCGTCCGGGTGGTCTTGAAATTTGATACTTTGCTGTCGGACAAGAATGTCCGACCGACTAAATTCAAATTTTGCAACGCGCGTTGGATAGCCTCTCTGTTTGAATATGCAACACGCTGAATACCGGCAAGATGATATTTGAATTCCTTCGGCAATTTAATATCTTCAAGATCAATAGGAAGAATAAATTTATCGGATTCGGCGGCAATTGTCACTTCTTTCACACAGTTCTTACTTGTAAGCGAAGATTTGGAAACAAGCAGAACCAACGCCTTGCATTCATCAAGAGCCTGCGCAATTTCGCTTGACCATTGCATCGCTCCGTCAATTGCCTGATCAATCCAGACGGAAGTACCAAATCCGCGCAGCTCTTCAGCAAGCGAAAGCGCCTTGTCACGGTCATGTGATGAATACGATATGAAGATATCTGCCATAGTTAAGAATACGAAAATACGGAAGTTCGTAGAGAAATAATAGGAACTCTAATTATACTATTGTTGTAGTACAATAAGACAATGAATCTTTCGTTTGATATTGATCAGAGCAGCCCGCTGCCGCTTTATGCGCAGATCGAGCAAGGAATTCGCGGCTTGATCGCACGCGGAAAGCTCCGCGAAGGGGAGCAGCTTCCGACGGTGCGCGAGATGGCAGTTCTTTTAAGGATCAATGCCAATACTGTTGCGAAAGTCTATGCTGAACTTGAAAACAAAGGTATACTTAAAACAAAACGAGGGGTCGGTACATTTATTACGAAACCTGATCCGAAAGAATCAAAGCGTGACCGGAAGAGAGAATTTATCGAGCTATCGGAAAAATTTCTCACAGATTCATTAAGTTTAGGATTTTCATTCGACGAAATTATTCAGAGCATTTCATCACAAAAGAAATTTATTAATAAAGGAGGATAGCATTATGGCATTGAACAGTATTTTCGAAGCATTGAGCGAAGTGGCCGGTAAGAAACGGCAGAATCAGCAAGGGTATG
>JANYLL010000368.1 GCA_025357895.1 Ignavibacteriota bacterium | reverse complement strand
TCCGAATGGTACATCGCGAATTTCATAAAGCGCATTGGCGAATGTTTCAATGGCATCGAGTTCGTCTCGCTGCGAGCGGATGAGATTCAGCGCTGTTTCATCAAACTCCGTTTTATATTCGATCTTTCCTTTATCGGCAATTTTGTATTCGTAGGTATCCTCGAATGTTTCGAATCGCGGATCACGTGTTGCAATGAATGAGCGTTCAAATTTCGCTTTGCCCTCGGATCGTAATGATTGCGGACGCTCTGCAATTGCAGATTTTCCGGTAATTCCTGCGATAGAATTCAGAAGCTGCTCGATATGCATTTGCGAGAAGACAATATTCGCGCCGTCATACCCTCCGCGTACATACGCATCGAGTGCTTCTTTGCCCCAAAGATACATCTCCGTATAATCAGCAAGAATTTGTTTGATGAGGCGGATGGTCGGAGCATCGGCAACCTGGTCTGTCGTCTGGGCATGAATGGTATAGGCATTGATCAGATGCGGAAGAACAACGCCATACACTTCGCCAAGAAAATGCGCCGGCGTTTCGGCATTAATAAGCTCGGTGAAAAATTGTTCAATGCCGGAATCAGAAAATGCGTCAGTCGTTTCTTCGGGTACACGAAGCTCTGTAAGCCGTGTGCGCAATGCCATTGCGGCTTCGGAGTGATAATAAATATGCCGCCCGTATTCGACCTTCACTTCAAATTCCGGCGTGCCCATCAGCCATCCAGCTTGAGCACGAAGAAGAAGTCGTTCAAAAAGAAAGTAGCGAAGAAGCAGAGCAGAATTATCATCGACGCGGAATGCACCGCCTAACTTACGTTCATCTATAGGAAAATCAAATTTCGATAAGATCGTGCCGCTTCCATGAAGTTCTTTCGAACCTGTCCATAAGTCATTTATCTTTTCATTAGTCATGAAAGTTGTAACTTTGTGAGAGGGGAGAGAATTCCATTACCGTTGGAACTTATTGTTTTCTCATTTACTTAGATTCTCATGCGATACCTTCTAATACTAGTTCTATTTTTTGCAGCAAGTTGTGATGATGTTCCCACACGTCCATCTTCCAATAATATTCCCGATTCCAGCTATTTGAACAATGTCTCCTTTCTTCTTGCCAATAGCGGAAAAAAAACATCGGATAGCAGTATCACTTTGGCCCCCAGCATTTCTTGGAAAGATTCGCTGGGTAATTATATGTCATTAGAAGATTTTCGTGGAAAAGTAGTCATTCTGAATTTTTTTGCTACATGGTGTGGTCCATGCAATCATGAAATGCCATATTTTCAACATATAGCAGATTCTCTTGGCTACAAAGTGAGTGTTATTGCAGTTTCAATAGATGATGGAGATTCAAGTTACTCAACATTAACCTCATTAAATAGATATGCTGATAAGCGAAAGATTTCGTTTCAAATTATAAGTGATCCGCATCAGAAGGCATATTCCAACTTTGGTGCTAAAGACTTTATCCCTTGGACTTTTGTCATTGATAGAACGGGAAACGTGGTCCACACGGAACGAGGTATGTTCGATTCTGCAAAAGTATTAACAGATATTATTGATCGAATACCGTAGTAATAAGAGCCTGCTCTGTTAACCGCTTACCGTTAAGTTCTGACTACTCATGATCATCTACGGTTTAAATATCATCGACTGGCTCATCATCGCGCTTTACCTTGGCGCGCTGATCGTCATTGGTCGGTGGACTCAGAAGAAAATCAAAAACACAGGTGATTTCTTTCAAGCCGGACGCAGCTTCGGGAAGGTGATGACGAGTTTTCTGAATTTCGGGAATATGGTCAGCGCCGATCAGGCAGCAGGTGTGACACGCGAAATATATCGCCAAGGTCTTTCCGGTGTCTGGTTTCAGAATCTTGTGCTCTTCATTACTCCGTTCTATTGGTTCAGCTCGGTTCTGCAAAGACGAGCGCGATACGTTGCACCGGGTGATATTTACGAGCATCGCTTTCAATCAAAATTTCTTTCGGGGCTTTTTGCAGTTTATCTTTTGCTCTCAGCGATTTATGGTTCATCACTTGGTTATCTTATAACGGGAAAAACAATGCAGGCAGTTTTAGTCAAACCTGAAACAGAATGCACGACGCAAGAAAAACAAAGTGTTGCAATGTTTCGGGAAATGAAAGCACTTGAAGTAAAAGCGTCTTCGACAACTGACGGAAGCCGAACGACGATAGACGAAAACCGGCTAAACTATTTACATGAACTTGAAAAAAGAGGTGAGATCAAGTCAAGTATCTCCTATCTCGATCTTACGACATTCTATATTATCTATGGTCTTGTCACTGCAGCTTATGTCATTATGGGCGGACTCTTTGCCGCTGCTTATACCGATGTCTTGCAAGGTATAATGATCTTTTTTCTTTCGACGGCGCTTATTCCCGTTGGGCTTCATGCGCTTGGTGGATTCGCCGGACTTCATGCGAAGGTGCCTGATGCAATGTTTAATTTATTCGGATCGGGCGCAGGAAGTGAGTATACATGGTACTTCGTATTGACGATGGTTATTGTGAATCTGATCGGACTTGCTCCGCGAAACTTCACAGTCGGAGGTTCTGCAAAAGATGATTCGTCGGCGCGAATCGGAATGGTAACGGGTGCATTCGCAAAGCGTCTTATAATTATTGGATGGGCGTTGACGGGCATGATCGCAGTTGGACTGTATGCCGATAAATTATCGGACGCAACATTTATCTGGGGTACAATGACGCTTGATCTGCTTGGAACAGGGTTTGTCGGATTGATGATCGCAAGCGTTCTTGCTGCAAATATGGCATCGAAAGCCGGATCAAGTCTTGAGTGGTCGGCGGCATTCACAAAAAATATTTTACTTCCTTTGAAGCCTCATACTTCTGAGAAAAGACAACTACTTATCGGAAGGCTTGTAATTTTTCTTGTGCTCATTGGCGGCATTGCATTTGCTTATGCAGTTGATGATATCTTTGTCGTATTCAAGTATGTGCTTTCTATTGGTACGGTTATTGGTCCTGCTTTGTGGCTGGTATATTTCTGGCGAAGACTTTCTACAAAGGCTGTGATCATTCAGATGGTTCTTTCGATCATGATCACCGTTGTTGTGCCAAATATTATTCCTGCGATAACTTCATTGCGGCAAAGTCCTGCACTTACTCAGGAGACGAAAAGTTATACGGAAGTGACCAAAGTTCGAGCAAAGGAATCGGACGTAAAAAATGGCTTGGCAAAATCAGTCGGCGAGAAGATCGATAAATCCGTAACTGTGCAACCTGTTGCGATCTATTTTGAAAAAGTAGCGCGTATCGATCCAAAAGATCCGAATTCACTGAAAGAAGGGAAGGGCGTGTTCAAGTTTCAGCTATGGATGTTGAGTATGCTTGGAGTTGATCTGGAAAATTTCTCTAAGGCAGGACTATCGACAGCATCTTTTGCATTCGATATTATTTTCCCCTTTACTATTCTCTTTCTTGTCAGCCTTCTTACAAAACCGAATAGTAAGAAAGTATTAGAAGAATTTTATGCCAGAGTTCACACACCTGCTATTGCAGATAGAGAGCTTGATGCGCTTGAAGTCCAAAAGCGCATTGATGATCCCGAACTTGCCGAACGTAATAAAATATTTCCACATTCGAATTGGGAATTCCCAAAACCAACAAGGCAGGATATTTGGGGATTCGCAGCCTGTTGGGCAGGCGTAGCAATAATAATTCTGCTTTACGTTGTCATCATGAATATCGGCTCGTAAATTTGTAAAGATGACCGAACAAAAACTACACGCTGATTCACAAACCACTCTTGCGGACACGGAGTATTTCTTTCTTGGTTCAGGAAAATTCCAGGCTGCGATTCAATGGAGCAAAAATCCGAATGCCAGTCCGCTTGGTGTAATTCTTTCTCGTCCTGAAAACTTTTCGCGCAAATCGGGAAGTCTTCTTTTCCATCCTGAACTTGGGCTTGAACGCACTATGATCACGGTTATCATTGATGGAGTTCGATATAAAGCACGGCATGACGATCTTACCGTATGCTGGAGCGAATATGAAGGTGTGCCGAATATATTTGCGACCTGGCATGCAGGCGATTGTAGAGTACAAGAAAGTTTTCATACGAGTCCGGAAAGTATTTCTTTAATAAGATGGGTAAATGTTATCGGTGCGAATGAGAGAAAAGTTGAAATTGAATCAGCACTATATGCGAATCCAAATCTTTTTTCTCACTTCGGTCATGATCGTAACTTTCTCTATGCACATGGATATGATATGATCAATATTGCATCGAAGCAGGAAGTAAAATTTAATGAACGATTTATTTCAGTAATTCCAGAACCTTTTTTCGGTGGCAGTCTTGAAGCTCATTTGATCTATTATGTTGGTGGTACCGGAGAAGTTGATATTAATTCCGGCTTCGATGCTGAACGTCAATATTGGGAAAAAACTTCAATCATAACCGATTCACGAACCACGAACCACGAATCACGAATCACGAATTTATTCAAAGCTGCAAAGATCGGATTACGCTCAGCTATTTCGGCTAATGGGAAATTCGATGCAAGTCTTTGGCAATATGGAATGGAATGGGGACGTGATGCAGCAATGGTTGCCGAAGCATTAGTATATTCCGGTCAGTTCGAATTAGCGAAGAAAGTCTTAGAAAATATTATTACAAAACTTTCGAATGATCAAGGCATGGTTGCGGAAGCGAGCCGCTTGCGCGGCGGTGCGGATTCAGAATTAGATTCGAATGGGCTTGTGCTTCGAGCACTTTATACATATTATGAATGGACTGGCGATGATCAATTCATAAAAGAACATTGGCAACGAATTTCTGCAATCGCTGACTATCTTCTTCACTCAGAATTTCTGGATAAAGAAACTGGAATGCTTAAGGCATCACGTGATATCTGGGAACGGAATGAAGCAATGGGAATCAAGCCTGGATATGATATAACACATCAGACATTTGCAATACTTGGCCTTGAAGCATCATTTGCACTCGCGCAAATAACAAATGCTTTAGAAAAAAGTGTTTTGTGGAAAGAAGCTTCCACAAAGATGTATAAGTCCTACACATCTCATAGAACCCATTCTTTGATTGAAAACGGCAAAATATTAAAACGTCGATTACTTGATGGTAGTGTTCAGAGAGAGCTTTTAATAGAACGCGCAAAAGAAAGCGAAGAATTCTTCTCCAAATTCACACCTGATAATATGCCTCTTGCAAAGAAGGGTGCACATTATCTAGAGCCCGATGTCTCGCAATGTTTCCCGATAATCTATGGCATTGTTGATCCAAAATCAGAAGTTGCCCGCAGCACCATGATAGAATTAGAAAAACTTTGGTCGCAAGCTTGGGATGGCGGCGGATACGGACGCTATGATATTTCCGGGGAGCCTGATTCTCCCGGTCCCTGGGCGCTTGCAACCTGCTTCATGGCTCAGGCATATTTTGAGATGGGTGATCTAGAAAAAGGAATGCGCGCAGTTGATTGGCTGATTGAAAAAGCAGGTAGTGCCGGTTCGTGGTTCGAATTTTATGGGGAGCGACCGACACCGCCTTTACCACCTACCGGAATTCTCGTTTGGGCATGGGCGCAATTCATAACACTTATTGTAAAAAATATTCTTGGGGCGAAAGTTGTGAATGATAAATTAATTTTATCTCCGAAGATAGAAGGCATTGACGCGCGAGTGAGGTTTCGGAATGAATAAAGCAGGTGTCAGATGTCGGGTATTAGGTATTAGGAAAATTCTTTTTCCTATCTTTATATTTTCATCCCTCTTCCTTCATCCCTCATCCTTGCTTTTTGCCCAACATACCCGTCTCTATGCTTGCGCTATTGGAAGTGATTCAGTTGGTGCTTCTATGGGAGGAAGTTCGCTTGGTGCGGGTCTTTGGCAAAGCGATGATACAGCTAAAACATGGAAGCAGCTTGGATGGAAGCATGTAAAATGCTATTCAGTTGATGTCGTAAATAATAGTAATGGCAAGATCATTTATGAAGCATGCGGCAATGGCGTAATGCGTTCGACCGATGCAGGAGCAAATTGGAGAATGCTTACTGATTGGCGCATCACAGAAGTAATGGATATTGCTATCGATCAAAAGGCACCGAAGAATATTTACATTGCTACAGCCCAAGCCATTTGGAAAAGTATGGATGGGGGAGATTCATGGTTCGAAGCCGATACTGATATTCCGTATCCCATCTTTGTCTCACGCATTAAGATCGATCCAAAGGATCACTTAAAGATTTACGCAGCAACAGAAACAAAAATTTATAATTCAGGAGACGGAGGTTTGCAATGGGTGAAAATCAATGCTGATTCCTCTGCACTTCACAATTTTATTATCGACGATACTGAAATGATAGCAGTGTTTGATGATTTTAAAAGCGGAAATAAAAGACCTTTGCTGGAATTTCCTAAAAATATTAATGCCACCCTTCGACTCGGCTCTGAAGTTTTAATTGGTTCGCTTGATGGAGGTATATGGGCATATGATTATCTTAACGCTCATGAATTGCCGGTTAGAATAGGGTTAGATTCAGAACAGATTTGGAGACTAAAAGCTGTAGAAGTAAAATGAAATTTCTTGTCATACTTTTGCTTCTGATCACTTCTTCGCAAGGTAATGCACAAACATCTGCAATGCGAAAGGATGTGCTTTTGCAAATTTCCAAAAAAGATTACCGTCCAACCTTTTCCTGCGTTGCTGCTCGTCTTAAAACAGGAGTACACAAAGATCTTGTCTTGAAACAACTTGACACGCTCCTTACAAAAGAATATGGCGATATGTTCTGGATGTATGGCTGCACAGGATTATATTTTTCCGCGAAGAAAATATTACCTACAGCATACAAAAAAAAAATCAGGGAATGCTGGAAAAAATTTACTCCTTATCGCGGCGATACGGAAAATCATTTTCTCATGTATTATAGCTCACTCTATTTAATGTCGCAGGAATGGCCCAATTTGCCCGCATCCGAATGGTATATGCATCGCTCTTCCAAAGAGGTGCACAAAGAAGCAGAAGACTACCTTAATTATTGGATAAATAAAACAGTTCGTTTTGGTCAAATTGAATTTGATTCGCCCCGTTATCTATATTATTTTATCACGCCGCTTATATTGATTTCTGAATATGTAAAAGATACTCTTATGAAGAAAAAGTGCGGCATGATCTTAGAATGCGTTCTGGCAGATTATGCAAGTCAGTATTTGAATGGGAATTTCTGCGGTGCACATTCTCGGGTTGGTAATGACGCTGCCTTCGATACACGAAACGCAGAAGCAGCAAGCTACGGTGAATATTTTTTTGAAGATTCAGTAAAACATATTCTCCCCGATATTGCATTTGCAGCGATATCGTCGTTTAAGTTGCCTCCGATAATACATGCGATAGCAAATGAGAGGAGCGAGCCGTATTCTCAACATGAAATAAAAAGGAGCCGCGATGCATTGCGCTACTCAACTGAACTGAATTCTTCCGTTTATAAATATACATTTATGACGAAGAATTATTCACTCGGGTCGATTCAAGGGGGCTTAGTTCAGCCAATCCAGCA
>JANYLL010000317.1 GCA_025357895.1 Ignavibacteriota bacterium | reverse complement strand
CATGTGCGGAGCGTTGTTCCGTTCTTAGAAGATGATCGGAATATCTCCATTGATATTGCAAAAGTAAAAGAGCTGATTTCAGATTCGGAGTTCGTTGGTAAGATTGAAAAAAGTGTTTAATGTGATATGTCATTTCGAACGGAGTTTCGCCCTCCCAAGAGCGAAACGGAGAGAGAAATCTTCTAATAAAAATAGATCCTTATTCCTCCCCAAAGGAAGAAATAAGGCTTTTATTTTTATTTAAAGATTTCTCACTACCTCTGCCTCTACTACGTAGCGACAGAGTCCGTTCGAAATGACATTTTGGAGAAAGTGTATTGTAATCGTAAATGATTCGCATATTATTCAGAAAATATAGGTTTCAGATATTCATGGCGTTCGCTCTCGTAATTGTCGAGAACGTGACGTTCATTGCTGAGCCTTATATTTTCGGACAAGCTATCGATGACCTTCGGGAAACGAACCGCATCGAAAACGAAGTCGATTCCTCCGTTACCAATACCATCATCCAGCAGGCCATCGATTCCGTCCGCGATTACATTCTTGATTCGCTTTCGCTAACATTGCCTGAAGATTCATCGCAATCATTCCGTTCTAATCCTGATAAAAATCTTTCTGCGCAAGCGGTTTTTATACCTACTTTATTTACTTCGACCCATCAGCATCAAATATCGCCGACTTTTCGGAGAAAGCATCCACGGAGAGATTCCTTAAAGCTGAAACTTGATAAGTCAATAGAAACGATCAAACGCTCCGATACCAATATGGAGGCGCGGGCAGATCTGGTCAATCATCCGCCAGTTGCTCATTTGCAGCAGCGAGTGCGGCGTATTCTGAACAAACGTGATTCGATCCATAAACTTGTCAAAAACGGAACAACTCCCCTTTTAAAGAAAAAAACACCGAGCCGGGATTCACTTCGTACGGCGATCGAGAAAAAACCGCATACTCATAAACAAGTTATTGGAAAAGGTAAAAGAAAGGAACCTGTTGCTTTCTCATTACCAAAAGATCTGGCACCGTTCCTTCCTCCACTGATTCCCTGGATCATTCTTTTTGTAGTCAGCTCCTGTGTCGGTGCTATCCGCAGAGTCTATGATACAAGAATTTATACCCGCATGTTCGCCGATCTATCCGGTGAAGTCGTTGCACAGCAGCTTGAACAAGGCGAAGATCTTTCGAAGATCGCAGGGCGCAGTTCGCTTGCTTGGCAGAATATTGAATTCTTCCAATACAACCTGCCGGAATTCATCGAGCAGATCATCAATGTCGGCGGTGCAATTATTGCGCTTGCTTTTTTCGATTGGCGCGTTGCCGCTGTCGGCTCTGGGCTTGTAGCTTTTGTCGTTGTTGCAAGTAGGTTTTATATGCGAAGTGTCGGAAAATATCAGGTACTACTCAACGATATGCATGAACAGGAATATAATATTTTCGCAACGAAAGATCCGCGCGTCATCAAACAATACTACACTGATATTTCTGCGCTCGAAGTAAAATTCTCGAACCGTTCGGCAGCGAGCTACGGCATATTGCGTGTACTCTTACTTTTCATGTTCATGACGACGCTCTATATTTCACTCGATCTAGATCGCTTCACCATCGGTGAACTCTATTCCATCGTTGCCTACGTCTGGACATTCGTCACCGCCAGCGAATATATTCCTTATCTCTCCGAGAAATGGGTAGCGCTTAAAGACACCTCGCGCAGATTGCAATCAACGGATATGGTTGCTGCGGAAGAAGTATAGCATGGGCACCTATGTGTGCACAGTGATATTATTTATTTCCAACTACTTACAATGGCTTAAATTATCTACCCTCAAAACCTTAGTTTTTTTTTAGCTGGTAGTATTAAGAACCTACGCACGAAGAACTTCCCTCAAATTCATCATTGCCCGATAGGTGCCTATCCTTCATAATCCAATATACGAAAATAAAAAGCATTGTCAAGGTGCCCATTGAAAAAAATTCAAAATAATGGAACATATTTTTTTGATATTTCCGGGACGGGATTTTCAGACGACTTTCAGTACCTTTTATTTAATTCTTAAGAACAAGGCTCAAGTCTTACTAAACTTTCCTCTTCCACTCCGCCAATTTCGTCAGTGCTTCCATCGGTGTAAGCGAATTCACATCTATCTCTCGCAGAGCATCGATTACTTCCTTTGCAGGTGTATAATGATCTTCGGGTTCAGGCATTGAAGTTTTGCTTTTGATCGGAAAGGGAATGGAGCGTTGAATATCGGTTTCGGCGATCTTGAGTTCGGTCTCTTCAAGTTCATGCAAAATTTCGCGCGCGCGGGAAATCACATCTTGCGGAATTCCTGCCATTGCCGCCACTTCGATGCCGTAGGAATGATCGGCATACCCGGGTGTGATCTTATGCAGGAAATGCACTTTGCCATCGGCTTCGCGCACTTCGACCTTTAAATTGTGAATGCGCGGAAATCTATCAGCAAGAGCATTGAGTTCATGGTAATGCGTTGCAAAAAGTGTTCGCGCTCCGGGAATGGTATCGTGTATATGCTCGGAGATCGCCCAGGCGATTGAAAGTCCGTCGAATGTCGAAGTACCTCTGCCAAGTTCATCGAAAAGCAAGAGCGAATTTTTCGTTGCATTATTTAAAATATTCGCCGCTTCATTCATCTCTACGAGGAATGTAGATTCACCGCTGGAAAGATTATCACTTGCTCCGACGCGCGTAAAAATTCTATCAAGCAGAGGCAGTGTGCATTTTTGTGCCGGCACGAACGATCCGATATGCGCAAGCAGAGCGATGATGCCTGTCTGCCGCAGGAAAACGGATTTCCCGGACATATTCGGTCCGGTGATAATATAAAATTCTTTCTCACCGTTTGTGAAGCTGACATTATTCGGAGTGAAACGTTCGCCGATAGGAAGCGATTTCTCAACAACAGGGTGCCTGCCGCTTTCGATGAGAAGATCTCCGCTCATAGAAAATTCCGGCTTCACCCATCCTGAGCGTGAAGCAACAATAGCAAGTGAAAGCAAGACATCAGCAATTGCAAGAAGCGAACCGTTATGTTGTAAACTTTCGATCTCCGAAATGACGGTTGCACGAAGTTCTGCGGCAATTTGTATTTCCAAAGTTGCCATGCGTTCTTCGGCGCCTAGAATCTTTTGCTCGTATTCTTTTAATTCAGGAGTAATAAAACGCTCGGCATTTGCTAGGGTTTGCTTGCGTTCGTAATCATCGGGGACTTTGGATTTATTCGCATTCGAAATTTCTATATAATATCCAAAGACATTATTAAAATCAACTTTCAGCGACGATACTCCGGTTCGTTCGCGTTCGCGGGTTTGAACTTCTAGAAGTTTACTGCGGCTCGAAGAAGTGAGTTCGCGAAGCTCATCGAGTTCAGCGTTCGCTCCGTCGCGGATGACTAATAGATTCGCCGGATTTGCAGGCGCTTCTGGATTTATGGTACGGTCAATTTTTTCAGCAAGTTCTGATAGGGGACGCAGATCGGCAGCAAGCATTGCTAAAAGGGCAGAGGTATTCGCTCCCTCAGCAGACTCCGGTGCGAATTCAGAAATTATTTTCAGCAGATCTTTAATATCCGGAATTCGCCAAAGCGTAAATTTCAGCATCAGGAAATCTCGCGGCGATAAAATGCGCGAACTTGCAAAGCGTCCTGTCAAGCGTTCGAGATCGCCGAGCTCGCGAAGCTGCAAGCGAAGCTGTTCGCGCTGTTCGCGCGCTTCGACTAATAGCGTAACTGCATCAACGCGTGAAGCGATCTTGAGATGATTCCGAAGCGGCATAGCAAGCCACTTTCTCAGAAGTCTTGCACCCATTGCCGTTGAAGTTTCATCAAGCACTCCGAGGAGTGAAGCATTGCTTCCGTCATCGGAGATCGGAAAAAATATCTCAAGATTTCGTCGCGTTGCTTGATCGAGGATTAGTGTTTGACTGGTATCGAATCGGGCAATGCGCGTAACATGCTGCAATGTTGTTGCCGAGCGTGTTTCACGCAAATAGTCGAGCACTGCACCCGCGGCGGTGACGGCAAGCGATAGTTCATCAATGCCAAAACCTTTAAGCGAATTTGTTGCAAAATGATCGAGCAATAATTTCCGCGCCGTCTCAGGATTGAACGCCCATTCTTCGCGCTTAGTGATCGTCGGTTTATTTTCTAAGGAAAGAATATAAGGAGCAAGCTCAACTTTCTGCGCATCGCGCCGCGAGACCAGTAGTTCGCGCAGACCGAGCGATGAGAGATGTTCTGCAAGATGCGACTCAGCAACTTCGCCGGCGACAAATTCTCCGGTTGATACATCGGCATACGCAATTCCTGCAACTCCGCCGCTTGAGATGATGGCACCAACATACGTATTGCGTCCTGTCTCGAGTAATTTATCATTCATCGTCACGCCGGGAGTGACCACTTCAACAACTCCCCGCTGCACGATTCCTTTTGCAAGTTTCGGATCTTCAAGTTGTTCGCAGACTGCGACACGGTATCCGCCGCGAATCATTTTCGGGAGATAATTATCAAGTTGATGATGCGGAAAACCTGCAAGTTCGATATTTCCTGCCGCTCCGTTGTTACGTTTAGTCAGCGCAATGCCCGTAACTTTAGCGGTGATGACGGCATCTTCACCGAATGTCTCGAAGAAATCGCCCATCCGGAAAAACAGGATCGTATCCGGATAGCGTGCCTTGATGGAAGTATATTGCTTCATCAATGGCGTCTGTTTTTCTTCGGCAGTTTTGGGTTCTTTGGGCATGAATAGGTGCTCACATCAATTGTAACAAAGTTACGAAAGTTTTTACGCTGTCCTGGTAGGCGCAGGCTTTAGCCTGCGAACCTGTTTCACCTTTCGATGCGCTCGCAGGCTAAAGCTTGCGCCTACCATTCTACGAGAATGCTCTAACTATTCCATATTTTTGCATCTATGAAGATCTACCGGAACATCTCAGCACTCATCACGCCACTAGGGAAAACCGCTTTGCGCGGCGATGGTATGCGCAAAAATATTGTGACGGTGAAGGATGCCACAATTGTTGTGAATGATGATGGAATCATAACAGATGTAGGTTCCGAGAAAGAGATATTAGAAAAAAATAAGGGCATAACCGAAGAAATCGATTGCAAAGGCTTACTTGCATTGCCGGGATTTGTCGATTCACATACTCATGCTGTCTTCATGGGTGAGCGCAGCAATGAATTTTGTATGCGTGCTGAAGGCAGAAGTTATCAGGAGATAGCATCAGCGGGAGGCGGTATCCATTCAAGTGTCGAGCAAGTTCGCCATGCAAGTGCAAAAGAGATATCCCAATACTCTCAAAAATTTGTTCGCAATGCTTTGTCGCTCGGCACGACGACGATGGAAATTAAATCCGGTTACGGGTTATCTGCTGAATCTGAGATTACACTTTTACATGCAGCAAAACGTATTGGCGAATTAACCGGAATGGAAATCGTACGCACATGGCTCGGCGCTCATGCCGTGCCGAAAGAAAAAACGCAAACAGAGTATATCGAAGAATTAATTAACGAGCAATTGCCTCGCGTCATAAAAGAGCAAGCTGCAGAATTCTGCGATGTTTTTTGCGACGAAGGATATTTTACGAACGAGGAAACTGAGCGCATCTGCAATGCTGCAAAAAGAGCAGGGATGAAAATAAAGCTTCATGCCGATGAACTTGCAGGTACCGGCGGCGCAGCGCTTGCTGCGAAACTTGGCTCTTATAGCGCCGATCATTTGTTAAAAATAAGTAATGCTGGTATCGTTGCGCTTGCTAAAAGTGAGCGAACAGTTGCAACACTATTGCCGATCACGGCAATGTGTATCAGATCACCTTATGCACCGGCGCGGAAGATGATCGAAGCAGGATGCGCCGTTGCGATTGCAACCGATTGCAATCCGGGAAGTTCGATGAGCGAGAATATGCAGCTAGCGATTTCGCTTGCTGTGATCGGAATGCAGATGTTGCCGGAAGAAGCGCTCATTGCTGCAACTCTTAACGGAGCGGCAGCGATCGATAGAGCAACTACGCACGGCTCGATCGAGAAGGGGAAGATCGCAGATTTCGTACTCTATGATATTCCGAGTTTATCGTATCTGGCGTATCATATTGGTGTGAGTGATATTGTGACAGTTGTTAAAAATGGAAAAATGGTGAGTGGGATTTTATAGTTTTTTTCCTACGGTAGGCGCAGGCTTTAGCCTGCGAGCGCATTTCATAAACTGGGGTTCGCAGGCTGAAGCCTGCGCCTGCCAATACATCTAAGTTGAATAAATAATAATGAAGAATTTTATTTACGTCATCGTTATTTTCTTTTGGATTCTGAGTCTTTACTCGAAATCCAAAAAGAAGCAACAGCAAGCGGCTGAGAGGAAGAATATTGATGCGCTTAATAAACGAGTATCTCAACGAAGCGAGA
>JANYLL010000244.1 GCA_025357895.1 Ignavibacteriota bacterium | reverse complement strand
AACCCTGATTTCTTCAATTCACGGTCAAGCAAATCAGCATCATTATTGTTGTCTTCAAGAAGAAGTATTTTAAGGTCGACCGCCATTATTTTATATTATGTAGATATTTTAGAAGTGTTTTAATCTATTTCTCATAAATGTGGCGGCTGGCTTAGTATCATCCAATACATTTGAATTTCTTTTATGGCATTAAAAAAATTATTAGCATCAACAGGTTTTACGATATAGCTATTTGCACCCAGAGAATAACATTTTTCTATATCCGGATCCTCCTTCGATGAAGTAAGTATCACCACAGGGATGGATTTAAGGTCCGGATCGGATTTTATTTTTTCCAGGACTTGTATTCCCGATACTTTTGGCATCTTCAAGTCGAGTAATATCAGTTTAGGATGCTTCTTGATATTCCACGATGCATATATTCCTTTGCCATAAATATAATCAAGAGCTTCTACCCCGTCTTTCACATGATGAAGTTTGTTTGTAAAGCCGCTTTTTATCAGCGCACGAATGGTGAGGGTAGAATCGTCTATATTATCCTCAACAAATAGAATTTCAACGTCATCGTAATCCATATTGGTTTATTTATATATTCGAGATAAATTAGGTGGGCAAGCTGAAGTAGAAGCAAGCACCTTCGTTCAACTTTGATTCTGCCCAAACTGTTCCGTTATGCCGGCTAACAATTCTCTGTACGATAGCTAAGCCAATGCCTGTCCCTTCAAATTCCTCCTGAGAGTGTAATCTCTGGAAGACTCCAAAAAGTTTATCGTAGTATTGCATATCAAATCCCGCTCCATTATCTTTTACATAATACACAGTAAGATCATCCTTTTGATACGCGCCGATTTTGATGATGGTTTTTGGTTTATGCTTCGAATATTTAATGGCATTGGAAATGAGGTTGACCCATACTTGTTTAATGAGTGCCCGATCACCTTTGGCTGGTGGGAGTACACTAACAGTAAACGCGGGTTTGATCTCGCTATCCTCAAATACAGATTCTTCTATAACCAATGCAACAAGAGAAGCCATATTGATTTCTGAAACTGCTATCTGCTTTCTTCCTAATTTGGAAAATGCAAGCAGATCATCAATGAGTTCTCCCATTCTTTTTGAATTGCTCATGATGGATTGAAGAACTTTTATACCATCAGCATTAATTTTTTCGGAATGATCTTCCGTCAAAATTCTTGTATATCCACTGATGGCTCTGATCGGAGCTCGCAAATCGTGCGATACGGAATAGGAGAATGATTCAAGTTCTTTGTTCGCAGATTCTAACTGTGACGTACGGTCAAGGACTTTTTGTTCTAACTCCTCATTAAGTTTACGAATATCATCTTCGGCATCTTTAAGTTCTTTGTTGATGACGATCAGCTCTTTTGCCCTTTTTTCTTTCTCTTGATCTTGAAAAACAAGTTCTTCGTTAGCAATGATCAGCTCTGCGGCCCGCTTTTCTTTCTCATCGTTTTGAAAAGCAAGTTCTATGTTAGCAATGTTTAACTCCGCTGCCCGTTTTTCTTTTTCATGGTTTTGATAGGCAAGTTCTTTATTAGCAATGACTAACTCCGCTGCCCGCTTTTCTTTCACTTCATTTTGATAGGCAAGTTCTTTGTTGGCAATGACTAACTCCTCAGCCCGCTTTTCTTTCTGATTGATCTGGATTGCAAGTTCTTTGTTCGCAATGCTCAGCTCTGCCGCCCCTTTTTCTTTCTCTTTGTTTTGGTAGGCAAGTTCTTTGTTCGCAACGCTTAATTCAGCCGCCCTTTTTTCTTTTTCTGCATTTTGAAAAGCAAGTTCTTTATTAGCAATCGCTAACTCTGCTGCGCGCTTTTCTTTCTCATCGTTTTGATAGGCAAGTTCTATGTTCGCAATGCTCAGCTCTGCCGTTCTTTTTTCTTTCTCTTTGTTTTGAAAGGCAAGCTCTTTGTTAGCAATGATTAACTCTGCTGCTCGCTTTTCTTCCACTTTGTTTTGATCGGCGAGTTGCTTGATGGCAATGACTAACTCTGCTGCGCGCTTTTCTTTCTCTTTGTTTTGAAAGGCAAGTTCTATGTTCGCAATGTTCAGCTCTGCGGCCCTTTTTTCTTTTTCTTTATTTTGAAAGGCAAGCTCTTTGTTAGCAATGACTAACTCATCTGCTCGCTTATCTTTTTCTGCGTTTTGATTTGCTAGTTCTTTATGGTTGTTAGTATTCATTACGTGATATGGATTTATGCAGCGCTCATTATCGTATCGGCATAAAGATTCCTTACGGGCTGTGTAGTATCTACGTAGCCTCAGTGGATCGTGAATAGTATATTTAGCAATGAGAATCTTAAGATTCTCTTCATGAACACATTGGGGAGTGCAGCAGATATATTCAAGCAATTGAAGCGGGGAATGGTTCAGGGAAGAAGAACAGAGTAGTGTCCTTATTTGAAAAATACTTAACTTGTCATTCTGAACGACAGGGAAGAATCTGAGGTGTCGGTTTGTCTGAACGCTCAGATTCTTCATTCCGATTTGCTCCATTCAGAATGGCAAATGGAATTAGGACACTACCAAGAATAGGTAACGCCTTATTTTGGAAATTCAATCCTATTGTCATTGCGAGGCTGCCGAGGCGACCGTCGTAATCTACATCTTCATCAGAACAGCACATTTCAAGAATTTAGATCGTCATCATTTTACCTGATCCCGTATTTCCACATAGACATTTTTTCTGGAATCGGCAACAAATTTCTGCATTTCCTGAGACATCTTCCATTGCATGGCAAGAGCTTCGAGGTCACGATAATCGGTTTTTAGCGATGGCTGATGCGGCTCAATGCGTGCAATGAGTTTTACGATCTGGTATCCTGTCAGGGTGCGGGAATAGGCGATCTTCACCGGACGCGAGATATCTCCTATCTGCATGGAGTCGATGACAGAATGCTGTTCTGCGCCAAGTTCTTCTATGCGAACTCTGCCAAGTGTGCCGCCGTTATTTTTCGATTCGGCATCGTCGGAATATTCTGAAGCTAATCTGGCAAAATCTTCGCCGTTCTTTGCGCGCGTCCGTAAACTTTCGATCAGATACAAAATAGAATCTTCGTCGTTCTTACTCGTTTCCGGTTTAAGCAGGATCTGAGCAACTCTGATCTCTTCTCCTTTGCGTTCCAACAGCTTAATGATATGGATTCCCTGATCTGTTTCTATAGGATCGGATGTTTCTCCGGTTTTAAGTTTGAATGCAGCGGATTCAAAATCAGGCAGGAATGTCCCTCTGGGATATGGTCCGCCAAGATCTCCGCCGGTTTTTGCCGTGGAGTGCTGTGAATACCGTGCTGCAAAATCAGAAAAAGAAGCTCCGTTACGAATAGAATCCACCAACGATTTTGCAAAGGATTTCATCTTTTGCTTTTGTAAGGGATCGGGTTTGATGAGTTTAACGATCGTTGCAAGTTCGACCTGTGCGGTGACGCGAGGCAGGCTATCTTTATATGCTGCAAAAAATTCCTGCATATCACGTTTGGAAACCACCTGAGGATGCGAGAACTTTGCGCCGCGTACTTTTTCGATCATAATGGATTCGCGTGCCCGGTCGCGAAGCTCCGGCGAGGAATTGATCTCTCCAACTGATTTTCCGAATGCCTTTTCCATTTCTGCGCGCGATCCGAACTGGCGCTCGTATTGCTTGATGCGCTGATCAAGACGCTCATCGATCTCGCTTTCGGAAACAGTAATAGTCGAATCCATTTCGGCACGAACAAGAAGCACTTTCTGATCGATTTCCGATTGTAATATCTGTTCACGAAGTCTTGCGATGGTATCAGAAGATGTTCCGGTCTTCGTACCTAAGGCCATCATAAGCTGTGCGTCGATCGTCGATTTTAAGATCGGATATTTTCCGACGACGGCAATAACGGCGTCGAGTTTCTCGCCATCATGCAACTGCTTTGGCTGTGCAAGGAGGGAAGTGCAACTGAGAAATAACGAGAGAAGAAAAAAAATATATATATGACGGTTGTTCATTCTATCTATGGAAAAGTATTGGTAAGCGCAGGCTTTAGCCGGCGAGCGGTTTACACGGTCAGATTTTCATCGCAGGCTAAAGCCTTCGCCTACCGTTGATCTTACTTCGCGGAAAATTTGTGAGCTTTCCATGCATTTTCGATCACTTTCGTATCGATCTGGCGTTTATATTTTTTGCGAAGTTCATTTACCCATTGCAGGCGTAATTCATTCGAAAGATCATCCTGATACTGGCTTGCAACTTCCTGGCGCGCTTCATCATAGGTTTTTTGTGTAACCGGTACACGGCGGTTGAGTTTGACGATAGAGAAACCGGACTGAAAACTAAACGGCTCCTTTATATCATCGACCGTGAAGCCAAATGCCTTTTTCGACATTTCATTTTCATCTTTCGTCATCAGTCCCCAATGTCCTGCTTTTTCCTTAAAGCCCGGACGTTCAGTATATTTTTTTGCAAGAGTATCGAAATTCGCGCCGTTGATGATCTGCTTATAGAGATCTTTAGCCACTGAATCATTGTAGAGATAAATTTCCGATACATCGACACGTTCCGGCCACATGAAACGAACTTTATTATCCTGATAAAATTTTCGTTCTTTTACGCTATCGGGTACGACCTTTGCCCAAATTCGTTTATTCTCGAGTTCAAAGAGGGTAATACCGTTTTTATAGTCATCCATGATCTTTTCGAATTCCGGAAAGCGTTTGCTGACATCTTTTGCCATGATGGCTATCGCTGCGTCGTCAAGATTTTTTCCGATCTGTTCGGTTATGGAGTTGCGTGAAAGAGCAACGCCGGGTTGGGCATTCAATGAATCCAAAAGCGATCCGATATTCCAGTTCTTTCCGCCGATTCCATAAATAGGAAGATTGCGCTCGCCCAAGGTAAACTTCTTTGACCAGGTGCTATCAAGAGTTGTCCGAGTTGAATCGATACGCGACATGAAAATATTCATTGCCGACTGCTCGATGTGTGCATTATATTGCTTCTTCACTTCAACAAGTTTTTTTGCGCGGTCATCGTTGAAATAATATTGCTTATAGAGCTTCTTAAGCATATCTTTTTCCTGATCGTAGGATTTTGGCTTGAAGGAACCGTCTCTGCGGATAATATGATACCCCTTCGATGTGCGGATAATACCGGAAATTTCCCCGTCTTTTAATCCGTATGACGTCTGATCGAAAGCCTTTTCGGTACGGCGTTCTTCGCGGTTAATGAAATCGAGATCTCCGCCATTTGCAGCAGTAAATTTGTCATCGCTCGAAGCTTTGGCAACTTCTTCAAATTTTGCACCAGCTTTGACCGCTTTGTAAAGACTATCGGCTTGATGATAGTAGCGGAGTGTATCATTTCCTTTTACGCTATTTCCCATTCCAATAAGGATATGATGCACTTTAATTCCACCCAATCGTTTATGCTTATCTAATAATTGAATAATATGATATCCGTATCTGGTGCGGACAGGGGTTTTTGTG
>JANYLL010000212.1 GCA_025357895.1 Ignavibacteriota bacterium | reverse complement strand
GCAATTAGCACCTTAGAAGGCACATTTGGCGCCTTTATGCAAGCCAATGAGCTTTTAGTAAAATCGGGTAGGCAGCCGGTTTTCAATGTACAGTTCGTCGGCATCACGAAAGAGCCCGAAGTATATCATAGGCTATTCACTCTGACTCCAGATGTGAGCATTGATGAAGTTGAGAAAACCGACCTTATCATTATTCCTGCAGTTAATGGAAACATGGATGAAGTCATAGATGCAAATAAGGATTTCTTTCCATGGATAAATTTTCAGTATCGCAATGGAGCCGAAGCAGCGAGTATGTGCGTCGGTACATTTATCCTAGCTGCGACAGGACTCTTGAAAGGAAAAAAATGTTCAACTCATTGGCTTGCGCATAATGATTTCAGGCGTATGTTCCCGGATGTTATTCTCGTCGCTGACCGAGTCATCACCGATGAGCAAGGAATTTATTCAAGCGGCGGAGCAAGTTCGTTCTGGAATCTGGTACTTTATCTTATCGAAAAATATGCTGGACGAGATATCGCCATTCAATGTGCGAAAATCTATGCCGTCGAGATCGACCGCCATAATCAATCGCCATTCATTATTTTCGCAGGAGAAAAAATACACAATGACGATCCGATAAAAGAAGCACAAACGTATATCGAAAAAAACTTCAAGAAAAAGTTAACGGTAGATGAGATTGCAGATCATTCAGCGCTTGGAAGAAGAACGTTTGAGCGACGCTTTAAGAAAGCAACATCATACTCCGTCATTGAATATATGCAGAGGGTAAAAATAGAAGCGGCGAAAAAGAGTTTGGAATCCGGCAGAAAAAATGTTAATGAAGTTATGTATGATGTCGGCTACTCCGATAATAAAGCATTCCGAACAACTTTTAAAAAGATCACCGGCTTAACGCCGATAGATTATAGGAATAAGTATAATTAATCAAGCTTTAACGCGTAAAGAAATAAATGTTGTAGTTTTGTTTGTAGAAGACGCTTCATTAATTATCATTCAGGAGGATAATATGAGTTTCATTGACAGAATAGTCTATATGATCCTGACTCCGAAAACGGAGTGGGAAGTAATAGCAGCGGAAGAACCGGATGCAGATTCCATATTCATCAGATATGCTCTTCCACTGATCATTGCAAGCATGGCAGTAGCAGTAATCGGATACACCTTCGTCTGGACCGGCGGTGTCAGAGGAACAGATGCACTTGTTACCAGAGGAATGTATTATGGAATTGAGACTGCACTTATAGGTACACTTGGACTTTGGCTGACTGCTGTAATTGTGAATGCTCTGGCTCAGTATTTTGGGTCTGAAAAAAATATGGGAAGATCCATGCAGCTCGTTGCCTACGCAATGACTCCGATATGGCTCGGCGGATTGCTGATGATCTACCCACCTATAGGATTTATCGGAATACTCTTCGGATTCTACGGATTATACCTTTTATATCTGAGACTTCCGCAGTTGATGAAAACACCGCAGGATAATATCGTAAAATACAGACTAATCTCCATCGTCATTTTGCTCGATATTTATATAGGTCTTGGAATTCTCTTTCGGATGTTCATATGGGATGCCATGACGAATTTTTTAACGCATGTACTAATTAATGCACATCCGTTAAAATGAGGAATTAAAAGAATTATTATCAAAGAGAACATTTTGATGAAATCATCTTTACTGTTATTGTTTGTGTTTCTCTACACACATAGTTATGCTCAAAATTCAATTTATAAAATAGAGGATCGTTCCGCACTAAATCAAGACTTTGAACAAGTTAGTGCAGACAACACCCCAACTCGGTGGTTTTTATCAGAGGAAAAAAAATACCAGTACTTTCTCGACTCAACTATCGCATTTTCCGGCAAACGGAGCTTGCGGATTACTAGATTAACACAAGGGTCCGAAGTAGAAAGTAGGAATGGCAGTGCATATATAGGTTTACCCATCGACGACGTACGTGGAAAAAAGATTACTCTTCATGGATACATACGCACCGCTGATCTCACAAGTGGGTCTGCCGTCTTATGGGTAGCTGTCATTGGCCCGTCCGGTCTTCTTGCAATAGATACCATGGGTGGACGAGGAGCCAAAGGTACAACAGAATGGAAACAATATATGGCGGAGTTGTATGTTGACTCCACAGCTACTTCGGTCAGTATCGGCGTCGGGCAGAACAGTAGCAAAGGAAGTGCATGGTTCGATAAACTTGAGATTCTCTTAGACAGTAAACCATACGAACCGAAATTGTTTGCTTTAAATGATGACCAAGTCGATTGGCTGAAACAGGCAGCCCACCCTTTTAAAACATCTAAAGCAGAATCGGGATTCGAAGACCTCACTTCAATAAAAGAGATCGTCGGTAGTGCGGAGATCGTGGGACTCGGCGAAGCGACTCATGGGACAAAAGAATTTTCCGAGATGAAGCATCGTCTGGTAGAATACCTTACGACCAACAGTGGCTTTACAATTTTTTCCGTAGAGGCTGGAATGCCGGAAGCTCACAAGATCAACGATTACATTCAAGGAGGGCACGGTAACCTACGTAATCTCATGAAGGAGTTATTCTATGGATTAAATACTAAAGAGTTCGAGGCTTTACTCGAGTGGATGAGGAAGTACAATACTTCCGGCAAAGGATATATAGAATTTACAGGATTTGATATGCAAGATCTAAATGCACCGGCTAGTAATGTTATAGAATTTCTAAAACAACATGATCCGGATTATGCAATTACAGTACGCAAAAATTATGATTCACTTCGAAGCTATATCGAAGCTATATATACAATGCCTGCTGGACAAGGAAAGATTAAACTTGCTGCAAGTGCGAATGATGCTCTTTTAGTCTTTAGACATATGCAGGCAGCAAATTATCAAAAGTCAACTTCACAAAAAGAGATCGATTGGGCTATTCAAAATGCGAACGTAGTCGTTCAGGCAGCATATATGGGACTTCACGACGATAATTATTCCTCCTCTTACTATCGCGATTCCTGTATGTCGGAAAATATTAGGTGGATCAAAGATCATGCTCAGTCTGGTGCGAAACTTATTTTATGGGCACATAACGGACACGTTGCAAAAAGCGATGGTTGGAGAATGGGAGTTCATCTGGACAGAATATATGGAAAAAAATATCGGGCTATCGGCTTCAAGTTCAATGAGGGTACTTACACTGCATGGTCGGGCAATGCGCTCAGTTCTTCGAATGTTGCGATGCCCTCAGATCCAGGGACACTTGATTGGATTTTCCACTCACTGGGTATGCCTCGTTTTATTTTAGATATGCAAAACACATCTGCCTCCGACCCTCGTTCAGGCTGGCTCCATAAAAAGCTTGAGACTAAAGATATTGGTGGTGCGGCAGAGCAGGGGTATATTTTTCAGAAAGCGGCGGAGAGGTGGGATGCAATCATCTTTTTTGATAAGACGAGTTCTATTGAGTGTTACGGTTATTAAGGATTCAGATTGAAATGAAGTTTGGATTTCCTTCTCATCGCATCTAAACTCCACGGACCGGCACCGGCAGCCGAGATATAAAGCCAAATGAAACAGAAGAGTACTGCATCACCGCCGTGATTTACAACAGTCCAAAATCCATGCGGAGCATGCCCTTGAAAGTATGCTACTGCCATTTCGCCTGAAAGGACAAATGCAATGGGACGTGAGCAAAGTCCGAGAATTAGCATCGCACCTCCAATCAATTCGAGCATTCCGGCGAACCAAATTTCAGAGGGAAAATTTGCGGTATTTCCGCCCGGCATAGCAATCGGAAATCCGAGAATCTTCATCGTTCCTGATTGAATAAAAACTAACGCTGCGACGATGCGCAATATGCTAAGCAGTTTGGGTGACTGCGCCTTCCATGTTGTACTTAGCTGAGATCTTGTCATTGTTTGTAGTTATTGCTATTTTTCCGAACCGCTCAATAGATTTTGCTCTTGCTTTAGCAGCAACTTCATCACGATCGCGCGGTTCGGCATTTGTAACAAGTGAGTACAGCAGATTCCGCGCTGCGG
>JANYLL010000206.1 GCA_025357895.1 Ignavibacteriota bacterium | reverse complement strand
TAAGTAATAAAATGTACTTTATGCCCGCGCTGCGCAAGTGATTTGCCAAGTTCAGTCGCAACAACACCGGAGCCGCCGTAAGTAGGATAACAGGTAATACCGATATTCATATCGTGTCTTTTCTTAGGAAAGTGGGGCTGTTTGATTTATGATGTCATTCCGAACGGAGTCAGTTATCGCGAAGGGATAATTGACGGAGAGAGGAATCCCCTGAGGTTTGTACAGAAAGCTCTCACGTACCTGAAGGGGATTCCTCAGTCGTCGCTATGCGACTCTTTCGGAATAACATATCAAACTGAGGTACATAACTCATAGCATTCCCAACTTGTTCATTTTCTTTCCGTCACGAAATTTGAACAATCTTTTTACGATAGGGCACATTATTGTTTCTCTATCGCAAAATGTTGTTATCCAAAGTTTTATCTTTAAATATTTCTTCGTAATGAATATATTTTTGCCCGGCAAGTTTTTCAAAAAGGTGCAAACCTATCATTGAGGAATCGGCGCGCAAAGCCTGTAACTGCTTTAGTCCATCCTTCCATGTCTCAAGTGCCTTCCCAAGTGATCCCGTTCTGATAAAATATGAAGAATACATATACAGCCGCGCCAGAGCAAAAGCATAGTCAGTGGAATCTGCAGACTCAATGGAATAAAGCAAATCGTGTTTACCTTTTACGGATTCGATACTATAAATATCTTTCAGCGCTTTCTTCACCGCTTCAATATTCTTTGCCCCACCAAAGAAATACCTATGGATGAATGCGCTCATAAAATACGAGTCGCCCAGTTCCAGTTTCATCTCTTTCTCCCATTCGGCAGATGCTTTTTGAAGTTCACCGGTTGCCAGCACAATCATATCTCCGCGAAGTAGATGCAATGCCGTTTTATTATTCGGCTCTTGCGCAGAAGCCGATGTATCGATAACGGCAAGCGCTCCCGTAAAATTATTTAGCCGAAGCAAAGATAAAACTCTGCCCTGTATTGCTCTGCCTCGTCCGCTTTCTGAAGCGGCTACGGAATAGAGGCTATCGGCAAGTGTATAGTCTTTATCTCTGAATGCTTCATCGGCATTTTTTAGAAGTTTTCCAATTCTTCGCAAACACAGTTGCCGAAGAATGGATGTTCGTTTGAAATAAAAAAAAGTACGAAGTGAATCGTAATGATCCATTGGCGTTTGGAATGAATTTAGTGAAGTTATCCATTCCGCTTCAAGTGACGTTAGTGATTTCTGATATACCTCTTCATAGTCTTGCCCGGAATAAAGATTGATGAATTTTTCCCCTCCATATTGATGAATGAGAAAATGGGAGAATGATCCGGCCAACACATAACTCTGGCTTGAAGCATTGGATGCAAATCCGGAAAATTGCATCACCTGCTGCACTCCGCTTGCAAGTTTCATCTGCAATATTCTTGCTGCCATTTCATCGCCGGAGCGGATCCCGTCGAAATCATCTTCGATAGCAACGGCCGCGCCTTCTGTTAACCCCGTACTCCAGTTTATATCAAAGGGGAAACTGCCGTACTCAGCAAGCAATATATGAGCAAGTTCATGTTTAAGCGAATGCAGATTCCCCTTGGTGATGTAGATCGATTTTCTCCACGGCTTCGAAATACTTGCTTCGCGAGTGCCGACATATTTATATAGCTCGTCGGAAGTTGGGAAAAGATATATCTGAACTTCCGAATTATTTTTCAAGCCGTACACCGATCGGATTTCCTCAATATATCTGCGCGTGTCTGAAACAACAACTTGAATTTCATCTGCTGTTAGTGAGCCTTTAGAAAGATTGATCGTGACATTCGGAGCCACTTCGATCTGCGCAGCAAGATATTTATCGAGGAAGATGTCTGAAGTGAATATTCCAAAAACCACAACAGAAATTATTGAGGCAAAAATGAAAACCAATTTCTGCCACTTACCGGAATTTCGTATGGCTAGAAGAATCCACGACCCGATGAGAAATACCCCCAGTCCTCTGGAAACCCAGTAGCCGCTCGTTAGCTCCATCGCCTCATCCCATACAAATCCGGGAAAATATCCGTACTGCCAGCCAAAACTGTAAATTTTTGCAGAAAAATATCCGGGCAAAAGACTCATGAATAGTGTGCCAATCCAAAAGAGTGTCAAATAGATATTCGTATTCCTTTTTGAACATGGAGCAATTCCGAATGCTGTCCCACATAGCATAGCGATCAGAGCAGTCGGATAGACAATTTCTATGTAAAACAAGATGCCATCCCACAGCGAACAATTTGGAATGAACAGAGCAGAGACAAACGAGACTGCAAGAGGGATCGAAGAGAGAATAATAACCGGAAGGCTAAGGCTTTTTAAAATATTCTCAATACTATCGCCCCTTCGCAGAATGGATTCATTCGCTGCGAAGTAAAGCAAATGGATGCTGGCAAAAAGTGCAATGAATCCGGAATATTCGAAACCCAAACTTCGGAAAAGCGGACCTGCAAACATGATAATGCTGAGCGAAACAGCAATATAGTATGCTGCTCCGAGCGAAAATTCTCGCCTGTTCCAAAATCCCATAATGATATTTCTTTACGTGAATTGCGGCTCCCGCCAAATAAATTCGTAACTTTGCATCCTAAACTATTCAAAAATACATCGCCTTCATGGCAGCTAACGTTATTGTAACCATATCCTATCCGGTAAAACTTGCAAAAGTTGCCGCATATCAGAA
>JANYLL010000183.1 GCA_025357895.1 Ignavibacteriota bacterium | reverse complement strand
CGGAGTAGTTTATGCTTTTGATGCCGCAGGCAATGTCTGGAAAACCCGCGACGGAGGAGATGGTCAGATACAAGAACCGCCTATCGCTCCGCAAATATTCGGAGATCCGATTGTTTTCTCCGGTCCTATATGCTCGACAAGCGATGCCTCACTACAGATCCAAAATCTTTACTGTATCGAAGATAGTATTCTCTCTGCTGAACTTCTCGATACTACCTCAGCTATTATTTCAAGCGGAGCGTTGAAGGTTACAGTAATGCCAAGTTTCCCGCTTCTGCTTGCACCGAACGGAAAAGACTCGATTCGTTTTACCTGGCAGCCCTTTAAGCTATTTCATAGCGATACGATTGTTACGATCAAAGTGAAGATCAAATATTTTTCTAAAATATTGGGGAAAACATTTGATACAACGGTAACGATATCTGTTCACGCAGTTGGCGAATCACCGCTTGCCGATGTTGTGCCGACAGTCTTAAATTTTAATACTATTCCGTTTTGCGATCCGCACGATACGACGTTCACAATTCGTAATTACGGATGCGATACACTTTTTCTTTTAAATGCAAGCGGAAGCGCTCCGCAATATTATGTAGTCCTTGATGCCAAAGGCAATCCTCTACAGCTTCCGCTGGGAATACCGCCATTGAGTAAAGATACATTTATTGTCCGCCTGAGTCTTGCTTCAGCGGGAAGTTATTCCTCTAATCTTTTGCTGAAGCTCAGGCATCAGGGAATCGGAAAAGATACGACCATAAATATTGCCGCAGTAGTTTCAGCAAAAGCATCATATACATTGCCGGACTCTGTAGACTTTGGATTGCTTTCAACCTGCGAGACAAAAGATACTCTTATTGCTATCAAGAATAATGGCTGTGTTCCGATCGTTATTTCAGGAGCAGCGCTTCAAAACAATACGGTGTTTTCTCTCGTAGGTACACCGCCTTATACCTCACCTATTCCGCCCGGAGCCACAGGTTTTGTACATGTACATTTTTCTCCGAATGTTCAACAAAATGTAAAGGATATATTAACACTTTCATTCACTGCTCTTGGTGAACTTCAGACAAAACAGATCATTCTCAAAGGATCAGGATATTTCACTGCCGCAAAACTAATTTCTACAGAGCCGATCGATACACTTTTTAATTTAAAACTCACTCGCTGCGATCCCGATACCGTTTTTAGTTTTTCACTTTCCAATCCCGCATGTGATACGATAACGATAACGTCTGCGGTGTTAACCGGTCAGCTAACTCCGAATATTTCTTTAACACTCGGATCGGGTTTACCTGTCTATATAAATAACGGAAAGAATTTCGGTATTACCGTAAAGGTCACACCAAAAGATCTCGGCACTTTTAACGGAACGCTGCATATAACTTACCGTATTGCCAAAGATAATACGATCCATGATACGCTGATCTCATATTTTCTGACGGTTGGTTATGGATCAAGGATACTTTCTCTTGATCATGATACAATCGATCTTGGAACGATGAAGCTTTGCGACTTCCGGGATTCAGCAATACATATTAAAAACCTTGGCTGTGATCTGCTTGATATCCAAAGTGTCCAGATTCAGGGGCAGGGAAATTTCAGTATTACCGTTCCACCGGGACTTAGTCCGCTAGTCTCGAATCAATCAAGCCGCATACCATTTCATTTTGATCCATATCAGGCAGGAGTAATCACCGGCACGATAACGGTTTCTTCAGTCTCAGATCTACGACCAATTAGAATTGTAACGATCCTTGCCAGAATCATACCGACCGATACGCTGACCTTAAGTGTGCTTCCAACACGTAATGTTTTTCATGCAAGTGATACATTTACGGTGCAATTGATCCCTCAGCAGAATGTACATGGAAAGGGACTTCGTGATGCAGCTTTTACTTTACATTTTAACAGCGATCTGCTTACTCTTCTGCCTGCACCAGCCGGCATCAATGTCTTAGTGCCTAATGCCAGATATATTGCTGGTCCTCAGCAGGGAGCACCAAAGCATTCAACCATTCGTATCTTCTTACAAGGTTTGCCGACTTTGGAGATTGATTCACTGAAACCTGTTTTAGAATTCAAATTTTTCGTAAGCTTGACTGATTCGATCACCACAACATTCGATCTATCGGATGTGCAGCTTAATGGCGGTGATACGCTGTATGCTAAATGTGATCTGGGTATACTCTCGGCAAGCCTTGTGTATAAACTTGCTTTTAATTGCGGCGATTCGACGCTCGTTAAATTTATGCAGCTTGGAAAAGGGATAAAAATATTTGCCGATGCAGTCTATCCAAATCCCGTTACCGACCATAATAATTTTCAGGCGGTAATTCCATTCACTACGAATATATCCGGTCTCATTGGCATGAAAATTTTCGACCAGTTAGGGCGGTTGGTCATTGCAAAGGAATTACTGACAGCAACTCCCGGTGACTATCAATTCACAGTTGATGGCAGTAACCTTGCCGGAGGATGTTATATGTATATCCTGCAGGAAATTTCATCTTCTTCCTCTGTTCACGGAAGATTTGTAATTACGAAATAAGTAAAAATCCTCTCTGTTTTTTTTGAGCGATTCAAATGGTTACGCTTTATTATAATAATTTATTGGTTTGGAGAATGGATTATAGATAGAGAAATATTCTACCTCTATTAATGGAATTCTTCGCTCCGCTCGGAATGATAGGCAGGGTGACACATATATAGAAAATTCGAACCCCTTACTTTATTTTGCTGTTTACATCTTGCTATCAATATAGCGAAGAAATAATCAATAAAAATATTGGACTGACGGACTAAAGCCCGTCCCACTAAGAGAGATAACAATATGGCAAATGAAGCGGAAGTAGCGGGAATTGTATCGGCAACGAATGGCACAAACGGTCATGCAGTGCCGGAATCTATCGGTCAGCGACCAAAAGTACCGATTGAGATCAAGGAAGATGTGACGATCCGTTTTGCCGGTGATTCCGGAGACGGTATGCAGCTTACCGGAACGCAGTTCACTAATACGACAGCGCTTGTCGGCAACGATCTTTCTACGCTTCCTGATTATCCTGCCGAAATCCGTGCTCCTATCGGTACGCTTTATGGAGTATCGGGATTCCAGATCCATTTTTCTTCGAAGGAAATTCATACGCCCGGCGATAATCCCGATGTTCTGGTTGCGATGAATCCCGCTGCGCTGAAAGTGAATTTACATGATCTTAAGCCCGGCGCCGTTATTATATTAAATGAAAATGCTTTCGATGAAAAGAATTTGAAGCTTGCTCATTATGATGTAAATCCTCTTGATGATGATACACTAAGCGGCTATACGGTTTATAAATTTCCGCTTACAAGGATCACGCTTGATGCAGTAAAAGATCTGAAGATGGGTTCGAAAGAAGGCGCCCGATCGAAGAACATGGTGGCTCTGGGATTGGTCTATTGGCTCTATAACCGCCCGCTCGAACCAACCTTCGAATGGCTGAAAGCAAAGTTCGGAAAGAATGAACAGGTCTATGAGGCGAATTTACGAGCTTTGAAAGCAGGGTATTATCTCGGCGAAACAGCAGAATTATTTTCTGCAAGATATGAAGTAAAGCCGGCGCAATTCAAACCCGGTAAATACCGCAACGTCATGGGTAATGAAGCAACAGCTCTTGGGTTTGTTGCAGCGTCGGTGAAATCCGGAATTGATCTTTTTCTCGGTTCGTATCCTATCACACCTGCATCAGATATTTTACATGAGCTTTCGAAATATAAGAATTTCGGAGTGAAGACCTTTCAGGCAGAAGATGAGATCGCCGGAATTTGTTCTGCTATCGGAGCATCGTATGCGGGTGCGATCGGCATCACGACAACTTCCGGTCCCGGCTTAGCGTTAAAAGCTGAAGCATTAGGGCTTGCAGTAATGACGGAGCTTCCGTTAATTGTCGTTGACGTTCAGCGCGGCGGACCATCAACCGGTCTCCCGACAAAAACGGAACAGGCAGATTTGATGCAGGCACTCTATGGAAGAAACGGAGAGTGTCCGGTCGCAGTGATCGCTGCAAAAAGTCCTGTTGATTGTTTCAATACTGCATTCGAAGCAACGCAGATCGCATTGAAATATATGGTGCCGGTGATCATGCTATCCGATGGATATATTGCAAATGGTGCTGAGCCTTGGCTTATACCTGATGTCGATAAGATGCCGGAGATCAAATCCAAGCAGCGTTTGAAAGCAACTGAAGGAAAGGATTTCTTACCGTACGAACGCGATGAAGATAACGCTCGTCCCTGGGCAATACCGGGTGTTGAGGGCTTAGAGCATCGTATCGGCGGTTTGGAAAAGCAGCATAATACTGGTAACGTAAATTACGAACCGCATAATCATGATTTCATGGTTCGTCTCCGTCAGGAAAAAGTGATGGGCATTCAGAAGGATGTTGCTCCGACAGAATTGCACGGAGCCAAAAGCGGTAAGATACTTCTATTAAGTTGGGGCGGTACGTATGGTGCAGTTCTCAGCGCTCAGGAGCAGTTAGCTGATAGGGGAGTTTCGATGGCTCATCTCAGATGGCTCAATCCGCTTCCGCCGGATCTTGGTGATATCTTGAAGAACTACGAGAAGATTATTATTCCTGAACTCAATCTCGGTCAGCTACGTCGGATCATCCGCGATGTATATCTTATAGATGCAGTAGGAATTAATAAGGTAGAAGGCTTGCCATTTACTCCGCACGAAGTACGGTCAAAGGTAGAGGAAATTTTGGATAAAGCTTAAGATATCGTGATGCTGTAAATTGCTATGAATAAATAATTTATGGTATTTGATTAAGAATATCCATGAATTGTTTCTTTGTCCTTTGACCAATGAAGGTATAGGCAATATGGCCGTCGCGGTCAATGGCATAAGACCTTGGAATTGTTCCATCTCCGCCATAATTAACATAGGTTTTCGACGCTTGATCAGTGATGAATTGGTATTTTAAGCCGCGAGTCTCAATGAATAATTTTGATCTTTGAAATAATAAGGAACTGGGGTCTAAAGCACTAACGCCGATAACGAGAATATCTGTTGAAGATTCAGCTATCGAATTAAGATCCGGCATTTCTGCTTCGCATGGACTGCACCAAATAGCCCAAAAATTCAGCAAAACGATCTTTCCCTTGAGACCATTAAGGGAGTGAGTATTGCCCAGAGAATCTTTCCAGATAATATTGGAGGCAGCTACCAGTCCGCTATTATCTTTGACATTTTTGCCGCCGCTTCCATAAAGTGTAGAAATGTTTTTCTGGAATTGCAGGGAGTCGGCAATATTTGTAGTCACAGAATCAGGTGGCGTCGGAGAGCAGCCGAAGGCAATTAAGAGAAGACCGAATAATGCTATGAGATGTCGCATATATAATAAAGTATGCTAAAGGAGAACAAGTTCCGCTACCATGATTAAGATCAAGCCCACCAGGTCAGATCAATATCATCAAATGGCTTATCATCCTCGGCGATTGTCTTTAAGTATTCCTTATCTTTTTTTCTTCCATCTTTACCATCAAATAAGCGGTCTGCTATATCAAGAAGTTTGGAAAGTCTATTGGAATGTTCATTGAACCTCGTTGTAGCATAATCCGCTGCGCCTTCTGTTGTGATAAGAAATTGCCAGTCACTTGCTTCAAGCAAAAGTAATTCGCGAGCTGCTTGCCGGAGAATTTTAGTCAGGAATTTTTCAGTTTTTTTCTTTTTTTGATAAATCTGTATGGCTTCAAGAAATCTTTTTTGGAGAGAATAGATTTTATCCCATGTCCAAGCGACCTTTTGGTTAAGCCAGACAAAATGACCACCGCCTTCTCCCCAGGAGCCCTCGGGAAGGGCAATGGTCTCGCGGTTGGGGATATGATCTAATATTTCGGCACAATTGGAAAGTTTGATATCAGGGTCAGTCGATAATTTTTCCAAAACCGCTTCTAAAAAACCCGGACCTTCGAACCACCAATGCCCGAAAAGCTCCGTATCGAATGGTGAGCAAACAACTCCGGGTTTTCCGGTTTGAATGAGATGCTCGGTTAATGTCTGTCTAACAAGCTGTACAAAATGTGATGCTTGCCGAGAAATATTTTCTTTGATTACATTCGGCTCATACTGCTGCTTTGCGCCAATATCTATCTGATGACCGGTTACTTTCCAATAGCGAAGCCCTGAGTTATGATGCTTCTTGGAAAAATCCAGATAACTCTCATGGCCGGGGTACCCGATATCGCCTGACCAGACTTGTTCTGAAGTTCTTCTATCACGAGAGAATGCGACGGGAGTAGGTCCCGGAAGTACACGAGTTGTGGATTGGATTTCATAAATATCAGCAAGCGAACGGTTCGAATGTTCAGTAGTTGTAAGAAGATATTTTTGCCACTCTTGAGTATAGATATGCTTCTTTCGAGCGGCGTCCATAAGACGATGATAGGTTGGCATTGCCATGCCGCCTTTTGTTAAAGAGCCTTCAACCACGAAATATTCTAAGCCGAATTCTGAAACAAGCTCTTCAATCCCGGCACGTTCTTTGCAAAATTTTTCCAGAGAATTATCGCTCGATTGTGGCGACCAAAAATATCTCGGGCGATATGCACATTCCGGAAGCCAGATGCCGCGCGGTGCTTTTCCGAAATATTTTTTATGCGTGGCAATAGCGAGCTGGATTTGAGCACGAATATTCCTATCATCTAAAAGAAGAGGGAAGTATCCGTGCGTTGCGCCGCAGGTCATGGCATCGAGTATTCCGGCATCGGATAATTTTTTGAAGGCGCCGATAAGATCACCATGATAAACCTTTTCGAAGCTATACTTTGCATTTGTATAAAAATCTTTCCAAAATTTAGCAAGCGGCTGAAATTGCTGTTCGTTGTTTTTTGAAAAATATTTATGATCTGATTCAGCAAGTTTAATTTTTTCGTCGCAATAAGAAACGAAGGTTACGGCAAATCCCGGATCTGCTAACTGCTCTAAGAGAATAGGAGAGAAATCCATGGATATCTTGAACTTTACGCCGCGATCATGCAAACCACTCATTGCATTAAGCAGGGGAATATAGCATTCGCTCACTGCTTCAGAAAGCCAATCAGAGCCGAAAGGCCACTTGCCATGATGCAGAACGTAAGGAAGATGCGTATGAAGAACGAAGGTGAAATAACCGAGATTCACAGAAAGTAAAATTAAAAATGTAAAATTGGGGTGGCTAAAACGAGGCTGTTGATGAAATCGTTGATTATTTTTTTAACATTCCTAATTTCTGGGGGCAGGATCTACGATACTGAGACGATTTATTATGAAATGAATTCCCAGGCTGAAGCCAGCGCCTGGCAAAAAATGACAAACATTTTATTTTTCGGAACCGCATCTTGCCTACTTTGCGTTTACCACTGCCTTACAGAAAAGATATTCCTGAGTAGCTCAGTTGGTTAGAGCATCTGACTGTTAATCAGAGGGTCGTAGGTTCAAGTCCTACCTCAGGAGCCAAACAAACAAGGCGGATTGTCCATGAGCGATCATGAGCAGCCCGTCTTTTTTCGTTACAGCGCATTGTCTCATGTTAGCGAACCGTTCGGTCAGCGGCGCAACTCCTTCCGAAGCGTATTTTTGTACGGACTATATTTATCACTATCGCTATGCTAGGCTCCTTTACATTCGTTCTGCATACGCATCTTCCGTATGTGCTCCATCATGGCAAGTGGCCCTTCGGATCGGATTGGCTGAGTGAGGCCATTGCCGAATGCTACCTCCCGCTCCTGCGCGTGCTCGAGGATCTCGACGAGCATGGCATCGCCCCTCGAATCTCGATGGACTTCTCCCCCGTCGTGCTGGAACAGCTGGCCGATCCTGCCAACTACAA
>JANYLL010000131.1 GCA_025357895.1 Ignavibacteriota bacterium | reverse complement strand
CTGCGTTATGGATTCCCGCTCTCGCAACAAGATGCTCTTAAACTTAACGATAAAATTATTTCTTTTCTGGAAGGCTTATGATGAATTTTATGTGAACTCCCAAAAATGTCCTTATATTAGTAGGTACACTTATGGGCACCTATGCTGGGGAAAGGATGAAGGCGGACGAATGAAGGATGAAATTTTAAAGGGAAGGGAAAGCGTGCGCGCGCACAGTGATATAGTTGAAATATAATGAGTTATAGGGGCTTCAGCACGAAAACAAGTTTTTAATTATCAAAAATAAGACAATGGAAACAGCAACAAACGGAACGGTATCGGCAATTCAGGGAGCACGGAATAAGGCATTGCAGATCGCAATGGATGCGATCGAGAAGCAGCATGGCAAAGGTGCGGTAATGCGTCTTGGAGATACGCCGCATCAAAAGGTCGAGGCGATTCCGACAGGTTCGCTTTCGCTCGATGCAGCCATCGGCATCGGCGGCGTGCCGCGCGGACGCATCGTCGAGATCTATGGACCGGAATCAAGCGGCAAAACTACCGTCTGCTTGCATATCATTGCCGAAGCCCAAAAACGCGGCGGCAACGTTGCCTTCATTGATGCTGAGCATGCTCTTGATGTGAAATATGCTGAGCGTTTGGGAGTGAAGTTGAATGAATTGATCCTATCGCAGCCGGAATATGGCGAGCAAGCTCTGGATATTTTGGAGCAGCTTGTCCGCAGCGCAGCAGTTGATGTCATCATTGTTGATTCGGTCGCGGCTCTCACACCTCGCGCCGAGATCGAAGGCGAGATGGGCGATGCTCAGATGGGAGCGCAGGCAAGATTGATGTCACAGGCAATGCGCAAGATCACTGCCGTTATCGGAAAATCAAATACGACGGTGATCTTCACAAATCAGCTTCGCTCGAAGATCGGCGTCATGTACGGTAATCCCGAAACCACGACGGGTGGAAATGCATTGAAATTTTATGCATCACTCCGTCTTGATATTCGACGCCGCGATGTTATTAAAGATGGCACGGATATTATCGGCAACAGAGTCCGCGTGAAGGTCGTGAAAAATAAAATGGCACCGCCTTTCAAAGAAGTCGAATTCGATGTGCTCTACAACGAAGGCATTTCAAAGATGGGCGATATGATCGACGTTGCGATCGAGAATGACATTATTCAAAAAAGCGGCTCATGGTTCAGCTTAGGCGGTGAGCGTATCGGTCAAGGCAGAGATTCAGTAAAGGCTTACTTGAAAGAATATCCAGATTCTTATATGCAAGTTGAAAATGCTGTGAGAGAGAAGCTCGGAATTACGTTGACTACTAACGAACCATCAACTAATGGGGTGACGGCAGCGGATATGACAAAGCCGGGAAAGAAAAAGTAATGAATTGTGAATTGAGAATTGTAAATTGAGAATGAGGAAGACAAAAGAAGCTTCCATATCTCAATATCGGTTAAAGACGGGTGAAGCTTCGATAATTACTGCGATCACCTATCAGAAGCGCGATAAACTTCGCGCTTCTGTCTTTATTGCCGGCGAATTTGCCTTTGGTGTGAATGTTGCCACGATCGAAAAATTCAGGTTCCGAAAAGGCGATGAACTTGATGCAATACTATTTGAAAAGCTCAGGGATTTTGATAATAGAGTTTCGGCAAAACGAATCGCAACAAAATTTCTCAACACAAGACGCAGAACAGAGAAAGAAGTCCGCGATAAACTCCGCACCGAAAAATTTGAAGAAGAAATAATTAGTGAAGTTCTTTCGGATGTAAAGAATACCGGCTTAGTAGATGATGAAGCCTTCACCAGAGCCTTCATTCATGATAAACGCATTGCAAAACCTGTTTCATCCAGACAGCTTATCAATGAACTGAGGAAAAAAGGCCTAGCTAAAGATACCATTGAAAATATTCTGGGTGAAGCCGACGGAGAAGAAACAGAAGACGACCGCGCTATGAAAGCTGCAACGAAGAAATGGGAGCAACTTTTAAGAAGAGAGAATGATGAGAGAAAGCGAAAGCAAAAGCTAATCTCTTTTTTAGGTTCGAGAGGATTTGAATATGCAGTAATAAAGGATGTTTTAAGAAAGCTTGATGCTGAAGTAGAGGAAGAATATTTATAGTGTCATCGCGAGGAAGCGTAATGATCTAAAAAATTTAAACGTACTGCGCTTTGCGAGGTTTTGAGGTTGCTACGTCGGGCTAAAGCCCTCCTCGCAACGACATGTCTAATTTATTCTTCAAACTCAGCTTCGACCTTAACTTCTTTCGTTTCTTCATTAATATGAATGCGAAGAACATTCGGCCTGCAGCAAACTTGGCAATCTTCAGTATACTCCTGATCTGAGGCAGCTGATTCATCGACGAACGTTTCATTCGGCTCACCACAGACGGCACAGGGAAAAATAATAAGCGGCATTATGAATAAATAGCTTGTAAAACTTTTTCTGTATCACTGAGATCATTGAAAATATAATCGGGCTTATAAGGCTCAACTTCTTCACGAACTGTTCTACCCGTCAATGTAATAATGGATTTTGCGCTGATATGGTTTGCACAAAGAATATCGGGAATGGTATCGCCGATGACAATGGGATCGAATTCTTTTATTCCACTATTCTCTAAAGCAAATTTTTTCAAAGCGATCGGACCAAGATCATTTCGATTTACAGATTCAACGCCATATACGCCGAAGGAGAAATACTTCATCAGATCGAAATGACGTAATTTTATTTCGGCACATCGCGGGAGATTTCCTGTCAGAAGCGAAAGAGTGATATTGCTATCTTCCGAAAGAGTTTGGAGTAATTTCGGAACATTCGGCAAAAGACGGAATGAATCAGGCGAGGTTTGCTCTTCAACCATGTCGGCTATCCATTCCATCAT